>CAYRLR010000233.1:0-4919 GCA_964424975.1 uncultured Anderseniella sp. | reverse complement strand
GAACGTCCGCGCTGATGATCGCGGCAGGTCCCCTGCCGGCCAGTGCCCAGCAGTTCCCCGAAAAGCCTGTCGAGATGACGGTGCTGTTCGGTGGCACAGCACAGACAATAGGGCAGCTGCTGGCTGAACTGATGTCCCAGAACCTGCCTGAACCTGTTGTGCCGGTAAGCCGCAACGGTGGCGGCGGATCAGTCGGTTACCAGTATGTCCATAACACGGCACCGGACGGCTACAACATCGTGTGGAACTCCAACTCGATCAGTACCTCGCATCATGGCGGGAAGATCGGCTTTGACTACAAGGCATTCAAGCCGATTGCCCGGGTCAGCGTCGAAGTGCCGGTTCTGGCCGTGCGCGCCGATGCTGGCTGGAAGACAACCGAGGACATGGTCAAGGATATCAAGGCGTCAGGACGAAAACTGAAAGTTGGCGCCTCCGGCAAGGGGTCGTTTACCCATTTGACCACCATTGCGGTACTTGATGCGCTTGGGATCGGCGAAAACGTGCTGCACGTTCCCTATGATCGCGGCAAGGCTCCGGTCGAACTGCTGGCGGGACGTATCGATGCCGCCGTGCAGTGGCCCGGCCAGTTTATCTCGCATGCAGAAGCCGGTGCCATCAATATTCTTTGCGTGACCAGCGCGGAACGCCTCTCGGCACTGCCGGACGTTCCGACCTGTGCCGAAGGTGGCGCAACTGATGTCGACATCACCATGTGGCGCGGTCTTGCTGCTCCGGCAGATACGCCGGATGAAGTTATCGCCGTGCTGGAAGAGGCCACCAAAAAAGCGACGTCCAGCGATGAGTTCATCAAAGCCTCCAAAACCGTCGGTTTTGAACCCGCATTTGCTGATCACACCGCTTTTGGCAAACAGATCGCTTCCGATGATGAAAAGATCTCGGGGATGATGACCAAGCTCGGCCTCAAGAAATAATCGGGCGAGGACACGGAAATGCGCGCGTTCCATAGAGACCAGATCGTCGGAGCGATTCTTCTGGTCATTGCTGTGACCTGGACGGTGATCGTCTATGCGACGATCGATCCAGGTAGCGAAAGCGCTGTCGGGCCGCGTGCATTTCCGATGTGGCTGGGGATTCTGCTTGCAGGGCTGTCAACCATGTTGCTCATCTCCGGGTTCAGGCAAGCACGCGCCAAGGTCGAATCGGCATCCTCAGAAAGTGATGACAATGTTGAGGGTGGTGCTCTGGTAGATACGAACTTGCGAATGGTAGCGACCGTTTTCGGGATCATTGTTACCTTCGGCTTCCTGATGGAAAAAATTGGGTTCGTCCTGGCAACTATTCTCATCGTGACTGGCTCACTGTGGTTTGCACTGGGCGTTCGTCGGCCAGTGTTAGTTGCCGGCATGGCATTTGGCATGGCATTCGGCTGCTGGGTTGTCTTCGGCCAGATGCTGGGCGCCTACCTGCCGCCCGGCACCTGGATCTCCCTGTTTTGACCGGTTCCGCATTTAGACTCTGGAGAATGACATGAGCCACAATCCGTCGATTGGGGAAGCAATTATCTTGGATGGGTTATGCTCGCTCAAATCATTGTGTGACCGTGACTGCCGTTTCTGGGCCTCTCCTGAGGGCTTGTTTTGTATCTCGGCCCGAAGAGCCGACCAGGCCCGGGGCGGATAACCGACAATGGACCTCCTGTTAAATGCGCTTTCGGTTGCTCTGGCGCTGGATTCTCTGATGGCAATTGTCATTGGCACATTCATCGGCGTTGTCTTCGGGTCGATTCCCGGTCTGACATTCACTGTCGCACTGGCTTTGGTGCTGCCGGTGACGTTTTCTCTCGCCGCCGCTCCGGCGATCGGACTGCTGCTCGGAACTTATATCGGTGGCATGACCGGTGGATCTGTATCGGCAATATTGTTGGGTATTCCGGGCACGCCATCATCGGCTGCAACTGTTATTGACGGCTACCAGCTTACCAGGCAAGGCAAAGCCTCGCTGGCGCTGGGCACTGCCGTCATTGTTTCTGCTTTCGGCGGTTTGGTAAGCCTCGTGGTGATGATCTGCATGGTTGACGTCGTGGCCCGGCTGGCCTTGCGATTCGGACCGGCTGAAATCTTCGCACTCGTATTGTTCGGACTATCGACAATATGCGGCCTTTCAGAAAAATCGCTGGTCCGCGGCCTGATCGCGGGCGTCATCGGCTTGATGGTCATGACCATTGGCATAGACAATATCGACGGCGTGCTTCGCCTGACATTCGGCACTGTTATCCTGCAGCAGGGCATTAATCTGCTGGTCGCAATGATAGCGTTGTTCGCCGTACCACATATCATCGACGCGTTCGTCCTGTATTACCGGGGCGAGGGGAATATAAAGCAGACTGCCGACGTCAGGGTTGAATTGCCGACACTCAGGCAACTTGGCGCAAATTTCTGGTTGATGGTGCGGTGCTCACTGCTTGGTACCGGCATCGGGGCGATCCCTGGTACAGGTGGTCCGATCGCCGCCTTTCTGGCCTATACTCACGCAAAACGAACATCAAAAAACCCTGAACAGTTCGGCAAGGGTGCTATTGCCGGTGTGGTCGCGCCGGAGACAGCGAACAACGCGGTAACCGGTGGAGCAATGATTCCCTTGCTGTCGCTCGGCATTCCCGGTGACCCAGCCACCGCGATCGTTCTGTCCGGACTGCTGATCCATGGGCTTGTGCCCGGGCCAATGCTGTTTATCCAGCAGCCAGGTGCAATCTACGAAATCTATATCGCCATCATTGTGGCCTACTTGTCAGTGGTCCTGATCCAGTTGCTTGGCATTCGCTTGTTCGTGCAATTGCTGCGCGTGCCTGCTCACCTCCTCGCGGTCGCCATCATCGTCATGTGCGGGTTTGGTGCCTTTGCAATCCGCAACTCGGTATTCGACGTCTACACAATGGCTGTGCTCGGGGTTGCTGCCTACGGGCTCATGCGGGCAAGGATACCACTGACGCCGATTATTCTCGGGCTGGTTCTCGGGCCAACGCTTGAACGCGAGTTCCGGACGGCACTGATCCTGTCGGAAGGCAATTTTGATATCTTCTACACGTCGATTCCGGCGGTTATCTTCATCGGCTTGGCACTGATCATATTCCTCATGCCGGTCATTCGTTCGCTGATGGTGCGGAAAAATCCCCAAAACTAGAGATCGACAGCAATGCCCAAGTCCAATCAGAATTCAGAACATGACACCGGTGCGGTTATCCGCGAGCGCGCACGTGCCATACACAAGGCCGGTAGCATCGAGGATGCCATCGCATCTGGCAAACTGGACTCCACTGTCACCGTGTCCCTGTCGGAAGGCCTGGTGCTCGGACTGCTCAAGCAGGGGGTCAGAAAATACTTCGCTATTTTCGGGCACGGCTCGACGGATCTTGGCGAGGTGTTGCGTATCTATGATGAGGAAGCCGTCACCCGCACCATCAATTGCCGCAACGAGGTTGCAATGGCGCATGCCGCCACGGCGCTAGCCTGGCAGTATGGCGAGACATGCGCTGTCATTACCTCGATCGGGCCGGGTGCCCTGCAGGCCATGGCCGGGTCGCTGGCAGCCGCGTCCAACGGGGTCGGCGTCTATCATATCTATGGCGATGAGACCACGCAGGGCGAAGGCTACAACATGCAGCAGATCCCCAAGCAGCAGCAGGGCCTGTTCGGCCAGATCGGTGCGCTGATGGGACAATCCTACGTGCTGCATACGCCGGGCGCGTTGCGTGACTGCATGCGGCGGGGAACGGGCTGTGTGCATCATCCCTACAAGGCCGGGCCGTTCTATGTGCTGCTGCCATTGAATACCCAGCCGCAATTGACACAGGTTAACCTTGCCAGTCTTCCCGGCGCGCTCGCCATCCCGGCAGTGGCTCCCGCAGACGGCAAGGTCCATGCAGATGCGCTGACGCTGATTGCCGGATCGAAACGCCCGGTGATCAAGGCAGGCGGCGGCACGCGCGGACATGACGAGATGGTCCGCAAACTGGCCGAACGCATCGGCGCAGTGGTCGTGCAGTCACCGGGATCAACCGGCGTGCTGGCGGATGCGCATCCGCAGAACATGCATGTCGGGGGATCGAAAGGCTCGATCTGCGGCAATTATGCCATGGAGAATGCCGATCTGCTGATCGCCATGGGGACCCGTGCGGTCTGCCAGGCAGATTGTTCCGGCGTCGGCTATCCGAAGGCGCAGGCCGTCATCAACATCAACGGCGATCTGGCCGACCTGATGCACTATGCCAATACGGTTGGCCTGCCCGGTGACATTTCCGCAGTGACATCGCAATTGCTCGACCACATTGTCAGCTCAAACTCGATAGACGCTGCCGACAGGTCGGATTGGCTCAACGCCTGTGCTGCGCAAAAGCAGGCCTGGAGCAGGTTCAAGGCGGAAAGGTATGCTGCTGCACCGATGCAGGACGAGGCGTGGGGACGGCAGGTGCTGACACAGCCGGTTGCCATCAAGATTGCAGCCGATCATGCCAGGGACCTGAACGCGGCGAAGTTTTTCGATGCCGGTGACGTTCAGGCCAATGGCTTCCAGATCGTCGAGGATGAGCGCACCGGGGACACCTATACCGAGACCGGTGCGTCCTATATGGGATTTGCAGTATCGGCACTGCTGGCATCGGGCGTGGCAGACGAACCGCGTTACGGTGTAGCGTTTACCGGTGACGGCTCGTTCATGATGAACCCGCAAATCCTGATTGACGGCGTCGAGCATGGCGTCAAGGGTATGATCGTGCTGTTTGACAATCGCCGGATGGCCGCTATTACCGGGTTGCAGTACGCACAATATGGCGAGGAGTTTCGCACCAATGACGGTGTCAGCGTCGACTATGTCGAGATGGCGTCGTCGGTGCAGGGCGTTAAGGCGGTGTTTGCCGGCTTTGACCAGGACGGCCTGCGCAAGGCACTGGTTGAAGCGAG
>CAYRLR010000232.1:0-4942 GCA_964424975.1 uncultured Anderseniella sp. | reverse complement strand
GCCGGGAATACCGCCGGCCGGTTTGAACGAGGCATTCACAATGCTGTAACCGGGCACCTTGTGGGCTGCGGTGTTCGCTGCCAACCACTGCCGGAAACCGCTGTCAGCGAGTTTCTTTTCCTCGATCTCAGGCACGAAGGCTGGCAGGGTTTCCCATGCAGGCGGAGCAAAGTAGGAAGATATCCGCGCCAGTTCGCGCTCATCAACCTCAAGGGTTTCCCTGGGTGCTTCGGCGAATTCCTTTTCCACCGCGGCAGAGAATGCTTCCGCGCCCATTTCATGGACCAGTATCTTGATGCGTGCCTTGTACTTGTTGTCGCGTCGGCCAACCAGGTTGTAGACCCGCATGACGGCGGTGAGATACGGCAGCAGATCTGCTTCGCGCAGCCAGTCCCGCACGGTAACGGCAATCATCGGCGTACGTCCCTGCCCGCCGCCGACCAGCACTTCCCAACCACGCTCACCGGCAGCGTTCAAGTGCATGCGCAGGCCGATGTCATGCACCCTGACGGCTGCCCGGTCGTTCGGCGAACCGGTCACGGCAATCTTAAACTTGCGCGGCAGATAGGTGAATTCGGGGTGCAGGCTCGACCACTGGCGGATCAGCTCACACACCGGGCGCGGGTCGGCCAGTTCATCGGCAGCCGCTCCGGCATAGGCGTCCGTCGTGGTGTTGCGGATACAATTGCCGGATGTCTGGATCGCATGCATCTCGACGTTTGCCAGCATGTCCAGTATGTCGGCGGTGTCCTGCAGCCGGATCCAGTTGAACTGAATGTTCTGGCGCGTGGTCCAGTGGCCGTAACCGCGGTCGTACTTGTCGGCAATGTCGGCCAGCACATTGAGCTGGCGCGATGACATGGTGCCATACGGCACAGCCACGCGCAGCATGTAGGCGTGCAACTGGTGATACAGGCCGTTCATCAGCCGCATGGGCTTGAACTCGTCCTCGGTGATGGTGCCGTCGAGACGGCGCGCCACCTGGTCACGGAACTGGGCAACCCGGGCATCGACGAACTTGCGGTCAAACTCGTCATAGCGGTACATGTTGGGTTCAGGGCTCACATGCATGTTCATCGGTCTACAACCTCGTTTGTCGAAAATCCTTGCGCAGCCTGCGCCAGGTCTGCCCGCACGGTCGGACCCAGCGCCCGGATGCGCTCGCGGATATGCACCGGGCGAATGGCGCCGCTCTCGCGTGAGACCTCGACCAGGTAGGCCCCCATGACGATGTTGGCGTGTTCATCCTTCCGGGCTTCGCCAAGCGCCACGAAGCCGGTGTCCTCGCACTTCGAGACAGCCGCGCCGTCAATGCCGCGCACCCAGGTATCGTCGGCACTGCGAAACACCGTGTCGCCTGACAGAACCTCGTTGGCAGTCACCACGTATTCACCGCAGTCTTCAGTTACGTCGTTCATGACGCGATCCTTTGTTGTGCTGCGCCCTGCGCCTCATTCAGCGCGCCCAGCACGTCGGAACGCGCCGGGTCGAGGCCCACATAGATAATGGCCGGGCCCTTGATGCCCCCCACCGCAAGGGTTCGGGTCAGCGTCGCGATACTGCCGATGGCGGTTTTCTGATCGGCACGGGTGCCGTTTTCGACAACCACGACCGGGGTGTCTTCAGCAATACCTGCGTCCAGCAGCTGACGTTGGATGTGGGCTGCCTGACGCACGCCCATATAGATCGAAAACGCGGCGCCGGGTTTTGCCAGCGCGGCCCAGTCATGCTCTGCAGCGCCATCTCCGGCGGTGCCGGTCAACATGCTGAAACTGCGGTTTTCACCCCGCCAGGTCAGCGGCAGCCGGATGGCGGCTGCGCACGCCACCGCTGCGGTAATGCCCGGTACGACCTCGACCGGAAAGCCTGCATCGACAATGGCGGCCTGTTCTTCGCCGCCACGGCCGAACACGTAGGGATCGCCGCCTTTCAGCCGCACCACGCGCTTGCCGGCAGCCGCATGTTCAACGAGAATCTGGTTGATACGGGCCTGGCTGACCGACGGCTTGCCGGGTGCCTTGCCGACATCGATGCGCTCGGCATCGCGGCGCGCATAATCCAGGATGCCGGGTCCGACGAGGCGGTCATAGACAATCACGTCTGCTTCCTGCAGGCGGCGCTGGGCCTTCAGGGTCAGAAGGTCGGCATCGCCGGGACCAGCCCCGACCAGGGACACAGAGCCGCTTGCTTCAATTTGTGCGCCGGACAGCACTGCATCCACGGATTGCTCAAAACCGGCGTCACCGCCGCGCTCGTAAGACGCGCGGATGTCACCGAAAAAGAAAGACCACCAGAAATCGCGCCGGGGACTGCCCTTGTCCAGCGCGCGAGCCACGCGTGGCCGCAGGGCGCGGGCGCTGTCCACCAGCGCCCCGATGGACGGCGGCAACATGGCTTCCAGGTGTGCCTTGATACCTTGTCCCAGAACCGGCGCGGCACCTTCAGTGCCAATGGCAATGGTCAGGGAACCACGGTCCACGATGGACGGCGTCAGAAACGAGCACTTGTCCTGCCTGTCGACCACGTTGATCAAGATGTTGTGTTCAGTGGCGGCGGCGTGAACCGCTGCTTCTTCGGCCTCGCCCAGCCCGCAGGCAAACACCAGCACTGCGCCGTGCAGGTCGTCAGCGTCGAATTCACGAGACACGAGGCAGGCATCGCTGGCGTCAATCTCTGCACAAAGCTCGGGTTCGGCAAACGGGCTAATGACCACAATACGCGCCGGCGTGCTGGCCAAAAGCCGCAGCTTCTGTGCAGCTTCCGCGCCGCCACCGACAATCACGACTGTCTTTGCTTCAAGGTCCAGAAACACAGGATAATAGCGCATGACCGGGTCACTCCAATTCGTTCGTTAAAACGATCGACTGGAATGACATATAGAACTGTTCGATAAAAAGAACAAGTCGTTCTTTAAGTACGATGCTGCGACGTCACACAGATGTGAGCACATTTCGCGCGTCTGATCCGGTGCGGCGGCCTAATCGCCGACCCTGCCGGTCCCGGTATCGCGTGGCGTCAGGATCCCAAAACCGTTTTCGTCGAACAGCATGTAAATCCGGTTGCCGGATACTGCTATGTCCCTCACCCGCTGTCCGATGGGGATTTTTTCAGCCCCCAACACCCTGTCACCGTCGAGGCGTACTCGCACGATTGATTGCGCTGCCAGGGTGCCGACGAGCAGATCGCCATTCCAACGCTCGTGGAATGTGTCGAGATAGACCAGTGCGTGGGTGGCAATCGACGGTATCCAGTGAAATGCGGGTTTGTGAAACCCCCTGTGCCGCCCGGTATCCGGGTTCAGCGGCCAGGCCTTGGCATCGTTTGCCGGATAGGTGTAATCGACGCCATAGGTCACCAACGGCCAGCCGTAATTGGCGCCCTTCTCGATGAGGTTGAGTTCGTCGCCACCCATAGGGCCGTGCTCGACCTCCCACAACCGGCCGGCACCATCAAACGCCAGACCCTGCGGGTTGCGATGTCCCATGGACAGCATCTCGACGCTGAAATCACTCAGTGACATACGGAATATACGGCCCAGCGTGGAATCGGGCGATTGTGCCAACCGCGGGGTTTGTTCACTGCGTCCGTCCTGGCCAAAGTCACCGATCGTAAACACCACATGATCGGCGCCATCCGCGATTACAACGCCCCCGTCTCCGTTGCCTATGAACCTGCGGTCTGGCTCACTGACCGGCACGCACGGGCTCGAGACGAACCTGTCGGTCCAGCGCACGTCAACTTTGCCAGCCGTCAGCCAGTTGTCGGGCAACCCGGTGTGGGCAATGCGCTTGGTCATGCAGTTTTGTTGCGCGCTGTATTGTGTATAGCTGACCAGCAGATGGTGTTCGCCGTCCCGCCGGTAAACATGCACATCGCTATACCGGCCGCCCCTGTCAGGCTCCACCTGCTGCGGCCAGTCCTTCTGGATCGGCTGTTCGGCATGGTTTGACGCGGGCAACACAAACGGCAATACGCGGAACTGCTCTGTCTTGAAATCATAAAGCGTCAGCGCGCCGCCTAGATCCTTGGTGATCAGCACCCCTTCATCCATGAGCGCAATCTTGCCGGCCCGGTTGGACCATTCAAACGGCTTGGTGTGAATGACCAGGTCAAAATTGAGCAGGCCGGAGTGAATGATCGTCGACTGGATTTTTGGCGTCTCTTCAGGCACGGAGCCAGACGTCTCGCCAGCCTGCTTGTTGCTCCTTGCGTCTGACGACAGACGATCCGGCAACCCCAGACAGGCAGCAGCAATCGCAGCCGCCGCACAAAATCCGATCGCCATCCCGGTCATGCCTTTCATGAAACATCACCTAATGCAGTTGCAACCGCACCGCCATCCATTTTTCGCTCTGCAGGAAGCAGCCACCCGTCGAAGAAACCGGTTCGGCGCGACACGACGCTCATCTGCGCGCCGACCGAACTGTCACGATACTGATTTTCCCCTTGACGTAAAATGTATATCGGGTGAGTGTCGTAAGACACTGACTGGGGGGAGCGAGGCCTGCTAAACCCTCGTCCACAAGTGGATAACCCCACGCCGCGCCTGTAAAAAGGCCGGCGTGGTGTTCACTTGATGGTCCGCGACCAAGAGCGCTGACCCTTTTGCTGACCGCCAGCAAATCCCTGAGGCCGGGCATCGCTTACATCATTGGTACGGAATGACCCTTTCGCGTCGATGACGAAGCAGTTAAACCCTGTTCGTCCTGTGTCCCTCTGACTAACCGAAAGCCCTCACCTCATGTCCTTCGTCATCCCGGAACCCGTCCGTACCACCCTGCCCGTTACCGGCAGCACCGATATGTTTCCGGTGCGCCGGGTGTATTGTGTCGGGCGCAATTACGCGGCTCACACCATCGAGATGGGACATGATCCGGATCGGGAAGACCCGTTCTTCTTTCTCAAGTGCCCGGAAAACATTGTGACCGCCAGGGACGGCAGC
>CAYRLR010000231.1:0-4953 GCA_964424975.1 uncultured Anderseniella sp. | reverse complement strand
ACACTGAGCTACAATTCGCACTAAACCAAAGGTTACTTGGGTAATGTCGGCTTGAACAGCCAGGATGACAATGGGTGCATATTGATCGTTGACGACTCTCCGGACTCGTTGCAGTTCCTGACTGAAGTTGTCGAGGGAACCGGCGCAAAGGTGCTGATCGCGCTTGACGGCCAAAGGGCGCTGGACATCACCAAGCAGGTCACTCCAGACGTCATTTTGCTGGATGCGGTCATGCCTGCGATGGATGGTTTCGAAACATGCAGGCAATTGAAACAGAACAAGCGATTGCTGCACGTTCCAGTGATTTTCATGACCGGGCTCAGCGATACCAAACACATAGTCGAAGGCTTTCAGGCAGGTGGTGTGGACTACCTGGTTAAACCGATTGCCCCCGACGAACTCGTCATCCGTATGCAGGTGCATCTGGCAAATGCCAAGCTGGCCCAGAGTGCCTATGTTGCGATGGATGAAGCCCACCGGTACTTGCTGGCAATTGCCGGTGATGGTCGGGTGTTGTGGTCTACTCCCCAGGCCGCCCGATTGCTTGGCCGTCTCCTGCCGAGTGCAAATGAAGCGGATATTCTGCTCCCGGCACATGTAGCCAAGTGGGTCAGGGAACAAACTTTCGAAGGTGCGAAAAACCCGTCGAGGCTTGTTCTTTCCGATACCGAAGAAGCCCAGATCTTGATTTCCTACATTGGAAACAACGGCCCGGACGAGTTTCTGGTAAGGATCATTGAAGACAATTTCCAGACCACCAGTGCGCGTTTGTCGGATACATTCGGCTTGACCTTGCGCGAAGCGGAAGTCCTGGTCTGGATCGCAAACGGCAAATCGAACCGAGATATAGGATCAATCCTCAAGCTCAGCCCCAGAACAATAAACAAGCACCTTGAACACATTCATCGCAAACTGGGCGTTGAGAACCGAACCGCTGCTGCGGCAATGACGTACCAGGTGATGTAAACGCCTTTGACGCCGGATGCATCTGCGACGTCATCATCAACCAGAACCGGCTGGTGCAATCTGCAATTTCAACGCTTTTGGTTGTGCAAGGGCCCGGCTTGTCGCAATATCCATCAAGTTGGATTCTGAGCCAGAGGTACGAAATTGACTGAACCACGATCCCCCCGCCTGGCGGTTCTGATAGATGCAGACAACGCGTCGGCAAGAATTGCCGACGGGCTGTTCGAGGAAATCGCCCGGATAGGAGAAGCCAGCGTTCGACGCATCTATGGCGACTTCTCGAGCGGTCGCTCAAAAGGCTGGGCAGATCAACTGTCAAAGCACGCCATCATTCCACAGCAGCAATTTGCCTATACAACCGGCAAAAACGCCTCCGACATCACGCTGGTCATTGATGCCATGGATTTGCTCCACAGCGGCAGGTTTGACGGCTTCTGCCTGGTATCTTCCGACAGCGATTTCACCCGCCTCGCAGCCCGGATAAGGGAACAGGGCGTCGACGTGTTTGGCTTCGGCGAACAGAAGACCCCGGAAAGTTTCCGGCAAGCCTGCCGGAGATTCATCTACACCGAAAATCTTCTGCCCGGCGCATCTGCCAATGATGATGAGCGGCAACCTCGAACCCAGTCACTTCAGCCAGCCAGTGCAGCAACGCCAATTATCGAGAAAGTCATAGATCAGATCGAGACCGAGGACGGCTGGGTTCCGCTGGGCCAGGTTGGCAACCTGCTTTCCAACCTGTCGTCTGACTTCGACCCGAGAACGTTTGGATCCCGAAAGCTCAGTGATCTCATTCGCAAAACCAATGCCTTCGAGATAGACAATACTCAAGGTCGCGCCATGCGCATTCGCATCAGACCACGGGCGAAAAAAGCAGCCGATGCAAAACCCGGATCGAAATCCTGAAGCCCTCCAGCCGACCTTCCACAGCCCGGTTCTTCAAGCGCTTTCCGAAAAGTGTGAAACGGTTCCCGGCCGGTAAATGCCAACATTGACAGGCCGACTTGCAATTGACCTTTACATGGAACAGCCTTACGGCTCTCAGCAAGTCAAACAAATCAGGCGTATGGTCAACTTGCAACAGTCCACCACTTCTTCGCTTACAGAGCAGGCATATCGCCAGATCGAGGAGATGATTGTAACGCTCCAGCTGACACCTGGACAATTGCTGTCTGAAGCCGGCCTCATGTCTGAACTGGCAATTGGCCGTACCCCTATCCGCGAGGCACTACAGCGTCTCGCATTTGAAGGCCTCGTCGTCATTATGCCGCGCCGCGGCGTGCTCGTTTCCGAGATAAATCACGCGCGACAGCTTCAGTTGCTTGAACTGCGCCGCGAGGTCGAACGCCTCATCATGCGTGGTGCCGCAAAGCGCGCCACACCGGAAGAACGCGAGACCTTTGCCAAGCTGGCAGCAGACTTCGAGAGTGCTGCCAATGCCGACGATGACGTGACATTCATGCGGCTCGATCTGCAATTCAACAAACTGACGATAAGGGCGTGCAGGAACGAGTATGCGGCAAAGACGATGCAGCTCATGCAGGGCCTCGCACGCCGTTTCTGGTACCAGCACTACAGGCAGACGCTCAATCTGAAGCGGTGCGCTCACCTGCATGCCGCCGTGGCACAGGCAATCGCCGAGGGCAAGCCGGATCTGGCTGCCAACGCCTCAGACCAACTCATCGACTACATGTCGGAGTTCACTCGGTCCAGCATCTAGATCCTGACCCTAGGGCATTTTTCCCACCAGGAACATAGACTTGACCCGCCCTGGATTAATCCACGCAGGATTTTGCCAGAAGGACTAGTCATCTCTCGTGAACTGATATATGAGAAATGTGTAAGCTGATATATATCAAATGAGTAACACGAGCCACAAAGGCCGTAAAACACATTGGGAGGAATCTATGTCGTTAAAAGCAATTATGGCTGCAGGCGCTATGCTTGCCCTCATGGCCACGCCAGGCCTGAGTCAGGAAAAGCCTAAAACCCACGAATTCAACATGGCCACGGGTTGGTCCGGTGGTCCGCTGATGGACATTGGCGCCAAGGCCTTTGCCGATAAAGTCAAGGAACTGTCCGACGGACGTATCCAGATCGAAGTTCACCCAGCCGGCACGCTTGGCCCGGGCCTGAAGGTATCCGAAACCGTGAAGAACGGTGTCGCCGATATGGGCCATACCTGGATTGGTTACGACTGGGGAGCCGACCGGACAGCCGTGCTGTTTGGCGGCTATGCCGGTTCGTTCGATACCGAGCGTATGCTGCACTGGATGTATCGTGGCGGCGGCGCTGAACTTCAGGCGGAATGGAGAAAGGAAAAATTCAATCTCGTATCCATGCCCTTGTTCATCCGTACGGCAGAAGTATTTCTGCACTCGCGCAAACCGGTCAAGACGCTCGCTGATCTTCAGGGTCTGAAGCTGCGCACCGCAGGTGCCTGGCTCGAAATCTCCCGCGAAATGGGTGCCGCACCGGTAACCATGCCGGGCGGCGATGTTTATCCGGCACTGGAGCGTGGGACGATTGATGCAACCGAGTGGGGAACCCTGTGGGAAAACCAGTCACCCGGTTTCCATCGCGTTACAAAGTACGTGATCATCCCCGGCGTACATCAGCCCACAGCGCCGTTCGAACTTGTTATCAACTCCGATGCCTGGGCCAAGCTGTCTGAAAGCGATCAGCAGATCATTCGCGATGCGGCTTTCAACACCACCTTGAACTCATGGCTGACAATTGGTCAGAATGACGCCAAGGCCCTGGCATTCTTCCGCGAACAGGGCAACGAGATCATCGAACTTGATCCCGAAGTCCAGTACGAGGCCCACGACGCCGGCATTGCCTGGGCAGAAAAGATAGCAGCCGACAATCCGTGGTTCAAAAAGGTGATGGACAGCCAGAGTTCTTTCGCCGAACTGTGGAAAAATGCCGACAGCTATCGCAAAGTAAAAGCACGCGACGCAGAGTAGCATCGTGGAGCGCACCATCAGGATGATCGAAGCATTGACTTCGGTCGTAGGGGGGATTGCGGCAGTGCTCGTGATCCCCCTCATGCTGGCCACAGCGTGGGAGGTCTTCGCGCGTTATGTGCTGGGCGCTCCCACCATATGGGCCTTCGAACTTGGTTACATGTTGATGGGGATTCACTTTCTGCTGGGAGGCGCACTGGCGCTCAAGAACCAGGTTCACGTCCGCATAGACCTGATCTATGCACGTCTGTCGAGCAGGCGTCGCGCGCTGATTGATCTTACACTGTACACGTTCTTCGTGTTGCCGGCGGTCACACTCATTGTCCTTCGCTTTGGTGAATTCACATTCGCCGCTTTTGAATCCGGTGAGCACTCGGGCCAGTCAGCGTGGAACCCGCTGATATGGCCATTCAGAGCAGCAATCGTTGCGAGTTTTGCCCTGCTTGGACTTCAGATTTTTGCCGAAATGCTGAAGTGCATCCACGCGATCCGCAATCGCGTCCCCTATCCAAGAGGTAAATAGATGCTAGGACTGTTGATGTTTCCGGTGTTGTTTGCGCTGATCTTCACCGGCTTTCCCGTCGCCTTCGCCCTGCTCTCGGTGGCGTTTGCCTTCGGCGTCTACGTGTTCGGAGACGCCGTCTTCTTCCAGTTCACACAGAAGATCGAGGATGTGGCGTCGAATTTCGTGCTCGCTGCGGTTCCCCTGTTCGTGTTCATGGGCTCAATGCTGGAGCGATCCGGGATTGCGGAGCAACTGTTCGCCGCAGTGCACCTGTGGACAAAACGGCTGCCGGGCGGACTTGCCGTCGGCACAGTCATCATGTGCATCATATTCGCTGCCTCGACCGGCGTTATCGGTGCCACCGAGACAGTCGTCGGACTGCTCGCGATCCCGGCCATGATGAAGTACAACTACTCCAAATCACTGATCTCAGGCACAATCTGCGCAGGTGGGTCACTAGGCACCATCATACCGCCGTCCGTCGTGGTGGTGGTAATGGGTCCGATTGCCGAT
>CAYRLR010000230.1:0-4965 GCA_964424975.1 uncultured Anderseniella sp. | reverse complement strand
AATACGCCGGTGTGGAGGGAGTTGAGACTATGCGGGCAAGTGTGGTTGCGGGCAACTGTAATTGATGATGCCGGATAATGATCTCAATACCATAACCCCATGCGCCCGATATTGATGCGTGGCCGGCGTATGGGGGGCACAATCGCCCCGGAGGTGCGCATCGGCCTGTCGGGGTGGGGCATGATCGGCGGCGTGTTCGTGCGCAGGGCCAGCAGTCGAGCCACCCGATCTGCCGTTTTGGGATGACTTCGCATGATTGACGGTTCCGGTGACCGGGAGCCGGGCAGTACCAGCTTCTCCCACATGCTGCCTTGCTTCTGTTCCAGCGTCTGCAAGGCGGAAGCCAGGCCTTCAGGATCGCCCGTCAGGCCGGCTGCGTCGAGGTCGGCGTCATATTCGCGGGTGCGCGACAAGGCCAGTTGCAACAGCCCGCCGATTGTCGGGGCAGCAATCAGGGCGGCAATCGCAACCCACGGCACACTGCCGCCACTGGTCAGATAAGCTGCTGGAACACCGATCAGCAGGCCGAAAGTGGCCAGGGTGCCGGTCAGTCGCGACAACACATCACCGAGTGCCATGACTGTCAGGTCCTTGTTGCGGATATGACTGACTTCGTGGGCCAGCACACCGGCCAGTTGCCTGAGTGTCAGATTGCGGATCAGGCCATCAGTTACGGCAATCGCGGAGTCGGTTGTCTGGCCGACAGCAAACGCATTCATCATCTGTGACGGCACGTAATAAAGCTGCGGCACTGCAGGCAGTTCGGCCCGTGTCGCCAGTTCGCGGATGAGCTGGTGAAGCTGGGGCACATCGTGCGGTGTCAGCACACGTGCCTTGTAGAGTTTCAGGACAAGCTTCGGTGACACACGGCCTGCCTGCCAAAGCCCGAAGCCGGTCAGCACTGCGGCCCAAACCACACCCGTTCCGCCAAAGACGCTGAAGGCAATCAGCGCCATAAGGAGGGCCGAGCCGGCAATCATCAGCCAGGTGTGCAGCGTGTTCTGCCATTGATGGGCGCTGAGGGCATCACTGTTCAGGGGCTGGAGAGGAAAGTTCATGATGTAAATCTAGGTGCTGTGCCGGTCAATTACCAGCCTCCACCGCCGCCGCCACCGCCGCCTCCGCCGGAAGACCCTCCGCCGGAAAACCCGGATGATGAGGATTTTGGCGCCGGCATGGCGTTGGTCATCGACTTGCCGATGGAGGCAGGCAGTCCGGCCATGGTCTTGCCGATACTGTTCGATGAGAAATTTCCGCCGCGATACCAGTGGGGCGAGTAACTGGCAGCGGTTGCCGCACCTGCGGCAGATGCAAGCCATGCCTGAAACGCGTTTGACCAGGGCTTTTCCAGCCCCAGGGCAACCGCATAGGGCAGCATGGTTTCAAAGTGCTGTGGCGACATGGCCGGTGCACCGGCCAGGTTCATACGGTCTTTTTCCGCCAGGTTGATGTAGGTTTTGAGACCGGCAATGCCATCCATCAACTTGCGCCCGAGTGGAGTCGGAGCGCCCAATAAAAAGAAAAACAGCACATTGATCATGAAGATGCCGGCGATTGTCGCCAGTGTGGCGGGCCGCACGCTGCCGTCAACTACCAGAGTCCCGATAAACGGCAGGGCATTCATGGCGAAAAAGCCGAAGACAAACCACCGCATGACGGAGGCGAACTTGCCGGTCAGGGCCTTTGCGCTGGACAGTTTCAACCCAAGGGTGATGGTCACAATGGCGATGAATGTGCCCACGATGACCAACATGATGGCCGGACCCAGTATATCTGCACCACCGCCGCTGCTCACAAGTGTCGCGATCAGTACCAGCACTGACAATGCAATGCCGGCGAACACATAGGGCAGGTTTTTAACAAAGAACTTGTTGCGGTGTTCGGCATAGATTGCCGTGCGAAAGCTGCTGGTTACAGACTTGACCGCAGAGGTGTTTGACTTTGCTATGCGAAATTCATCGCCGGATGATCCGACCTTTCGTAAAATTACGGCTTCACCGACCGGCAGCGGACCTTGCTCAACAGCGCGCGTGGGCCTTATGATCACATCACCTTTCAGGTCCTCAAGCTCAACCAGTCCCTTTACAGCCAGATTGAGCAGGGCAGACGAAAATGCGTCATGGCCGGACAGGCCCTTGTTCTCGATATAATGGACCAGTGCCGGAGAGATACCGTCAGGTGTATCCCAGCGCGGCACCATTATGCCGGCAGGAGGGTCGCGGCCGACCCGTCGCCAGGCCCAGAAATAGTAAATCCCGATAACCAGAAAGCCGGCCAATCCCAGAATGAAGGCTGCGTTGTCACGCCAGTACCAGCCTGCCTGCTGGCTTTGGCTGGGCGGAGCGATGCTGCCTTTCGGCATTTTTATGACGATGGTCAGACCCTCACGCGGACCAAGCCGAGCGGTTGTCTGAAAGCTGACAATGTTGCCGCCATTGCTGGTGCCGGAGCGGGCATTCCTCCCGGTGGCTCCAAAAGCACCCGTGAAATAGGCCGTGTCGGTTGCGCGAACGCCGTCCGGCAAAAGGATTTCGGTGCGTGCCTGCCGGATGGGAAAGTCCCAGAAATTGCCGGTGACATTCCAGTACAGTTCGTCATAATCGGAAAAGAAACGTATCTGCCGGTCGGTCCGATAGGTGATCTTGTAGGTAAACTCACCGGCACCGATGAACACGTCCTTACGGCCGATATAGATGCGGGCTGCGCGGCCGGCCCGGTCTATTCTGAAATCTTCCGGGATTCCATCGCGGGTGACCGAGACGACATCGAAGCCGACCTCGCGTTCGCGCCCGTTGGCATCTTCGACCATCAACGGAAAGTCGCGGTAGATGCCGCGCCTGATCTGCGCATTCTCGCCACGTACCCGGATGGTTTCCACCACCTGCAGTTCGCCGGTCGCGAAGACCTTTATCCTTGCATCGAAATCAAGGATTTCTTCTTTGGCATGGCCGGGCACGGCCAGTAAAAGCAGCGCAATCAAGGCGCATAACGTGCGGCAGAGACGGTGCATCGTGCCAATAATCCCTATCAGCCTGGGGCTGGTTCTAGAACTTCACCTCAGGAACATTCCGGTCGTCCGCGTCTTCAACTTCAAAGTACTCGGCAGTCTCGAACTTGAAGTAGTTGGCCACGAAATTGGACGGGAAACTCTCGACCTTCACATTGAGATCGCGCGCCGCGCCATTGTAATAGCGCCGTGACATCTGGACTTCGCCTTCGATTTTATCCAGCGTTTGCTGCAATTGCAGGAAGTTTTCGTTCGCCTTCAGATCCGGATAGGCTTCTGCAACCGCCATCAATTTGCCAAGTGCCTGGCTCAACAGGCCCTCTGCGACAGCGCGGCCGGCGATGTCGCCTTCCGGCACGGCCTGTACGCGGGTGCGCATTTCAGTCACTTCGCGCAGCGTGTCCTTCTCGTGACCGGCATAGCCCTTGATGCTTTCCACGATGTTGGGGATCAGGTCGCTGCGGCGCTTGAGTTGCACGTCAATGCCGCTCCAGGCCTCCTTGACCATCTGCCGGGCCTTGATCAATCCGTTGTAGATGCCAACGGCATAAAAAGCGACGGCAGCCAGGATGCCGAGAATAATGAGCATGGACATGGAATGAACTCCGTTTGCGTGCAGGCAAGTTTAGCCGGGTTTTTCCGGTTTGTCCTGATTTCCTTGTCCGCCATCCCGGCCAAAACTCACCACTTCACGCATGAAATCGGACAAGCCGGGCCTGCTTTGGGTCAGGAACGGCAATGGCCTGCACAGCTCCATGGCAGCCAGCCCTATCCGGGCGGTCAGTATGCCGTTTACGGCACCTTCACCGAAGCGTGCCGACAGACGCCCGATCAGGCCTTTGCCGATCACCGCACTGATGACGCTGTCAGACAGGGCCAGGCCGCCCGTTACAGCCAGATGGCCTGCCACCATACGGGCCAGGCGCACGGTTCCCAGCGTGCCCGGTCTGCCGCCGTAAAGTGTTGCCAGTTCGCGCAACATGCGCAGGTTCTGTGCGCCTACCAGGGCTATATCGAGTGCTGCGGGAGCGATGGCCGTTACCACGCTGACACGCCGGGCGGCGCGGCCGATAATGCGGCTGGCTTCATCATCCAGCGGTTTCATCAGGTCGCGCTCGGCCAGCTTGATACGGTCGGCCGGGTCCATGATGGCCTTGGAGTGTTCCTTCAACTGGGCCAGTCCCCAACGCATGTCAGGCCGCGCATCATAGATTGAACGCAGGTCTGCCAGCGTGGCTTGTGCGGCGGTTGCATCATCAGCGGAAATGGCGCGCGTGGCATCGGCCTGGGTCGTGCCCAGCTTCTTCAACCGCCAAAGGCCGAACAATTCGCGCAAGATGATGGCGACAGCGGCAAGCACCACCAGTGCCAGCAGCCCGGTTCCGATCCAGCCAAGCACGGGAGACCGGGCAAACAGATCCTCGATCAGCTGGGTCGCGGCCAGACCTGCCCACATGCTTGCCAACCCCAGCGCGCCGGATACCAGTATGGTGCCCCAGCGGAAGCGCTTTGCAATCGTGTGGTCGCGGGCAATCGCGGGAAGCAGCGCGTCATCCGATGGTTCTTCAAACTGAATTTCCGGCGCTGCCAGGGCGCGCGGTTGCCTGCCTCTTGGCCTGGTTTTTGAAGCCTGGGCCTTTGAAGCCTGGTTTTTTTTGCCTGCGGGCTCTTGCCGGTCAGAGTGGGGCCCCGCATCGGGAGCCTTGTCCTTCCCCCCTGTTTCAGGAGCAAGGCGAAAAGCCTTTGGCGCACGAGGGGTATCGGTCATATCAGGCGGTCTCCCACGAGAAATTCCAGTGTTCGATCAAGACGAATGTGCGGGAAAGTCGCCACGGCGCCGGCTTCACCGGATACCTCGAGCAACGGTGGCCGAAAGCGCACAAACTTCAGTTCACCTTCAAGCGAACCATCCAGGGCGGCTGCCGGGTCGTCCGGCAGGTCGCCGGGAAAGATCGGAA
>CAYRLR010000229.1:0-5000 GCA_964424975.1 uncultured Anderseniella sp. | reverse complement strand
AATATTCTTTGCACGGCTCCATTGGGGCGGCTGTCATTGATGTGTTACAAACCTATATCATTCAGATGGCCGACTTGCGCAGCGAGACAGATATGAACCTCGAAAACAACAAGAACACGGAGCTGGCAAGCGCCAGGGCGGCGGCTGCAAGTGCTGTGGTCAACGAGGATCTGGCCAGTTCGCCCAAGCGCTTCTTCAATCGGGAACTGTCGTGGCTGGGGTTCAATTATCGTGTCCTGATGGAAGCGAGAAACGCCGCGCATCCGTTGTTCGAGCGGCTCCGCTTTCTGTCCATTTCCGGCAACAACCTGGATGAATTTTACATGGTTCGCGTTGCCGGGCTGGCCGCCCAGATACGTGAAAACGTAACCGGCCTGTCGCAAGATGGCATGACACCGGCTGACCAGTTGTGCAGCGTTCGCGCCGAGGCGAGCATGCTGATGGGAGAGCAGGACAAGCGCTGGCGTGCGTTGCGTGATGAACTGCAGGAAAACCGGGTTGAACTGGTCAACACGGATCAGTTGACACGTCAGGACCGGGCCTGGCTGGATGAACGCTTCCACGAACAGGTATTGCTGGTGCTGACGCCCATTGCCATTGACCCGGCACACCCATTTCCGTTCCTGCCCAATCGTGGCCTGATGATCGCGCTGCAACTGGTGCGCAAGTCTGATGGCGAAACCATGAAGGCGCTGGTGCAGGTGCCGCAACAACTCGAGCGGTTTACGCGTCTGCCGGAAGGCGAGACCGACGACGGTCTGCCGGTGGCCCGGTTCATCATGATCGAGGACATGATCACCCACTTTACGCCACGGCTGTTCCCCGGATATCAATTGAAGGGCAGGGGTATGTTCCGCATCCTGCGCGACAGTGATATCGAGGTCGAGGAAGAGGCCGAGGATCTGGTCCGCTATTTTGAACGCGCCCTGAAGCGCCGCCGGCGGGGCAGCGTGGTGCGCCTGGAAGTTGATACCGGTTGTCCCGAAGATCTTCGGGTGTTCATTGCCCGCGAACTCAATGCGGTTGATGACGCCATCGTCATGTGCGACGGCGTCGTTGGCTACGCGGATACATCACAGCTCATTCTCGACGATATGCCGGAGCACAAGTTTCCACCCTATAATCCGCGGTTCCCGGAACGTATTCGTGACCACGGGGGCGACTGCTTTGCCGCCATTCGCCAGAAGGACATTATCGTCCACCACCCGTACGAATCGTTTGATGCCGTGGTGCAGTTTGTCCGCCAGGCTGCCGCCGATCCCGACGTTGTCGCCATCAAGCAGACCCTGTACCGCACGTCCAACCAGAGCCCGATCGTTGAGGCCCTGGTCATGGCGGCGGAAGCCGGCAAGTCGGTTATGGCGGTCGTTGAACTGAAAGCACGGTTTGACGAGGAGAAAAACATCCAGTGGGCGCGCAACCTCGAACGGGCGGGCGTCCAGGTGGTTTTCGGTTTCGTGGAGCTTAAAACCCATGCCAAGACATCGATGGTTGTCCGTCGCGAAGGCGGCCAGCTGAGAACCTATGTCCACTATGGTACCGGCAATTATCACCCGATCACGGCACGTATTTATACGGATCTGTCCTTCTTCACTTGCGACCCGGCCTTGTGTCGTGACGCAGCGCGATTGTTCAACTACGTGTCCAGTTATGCCGAACCGACCGAACTGGAACGCATTGCCCTGTCGCCGCTGACATTGAGCAAGCGCCTGATTTCGCATATCGAGGAAGAGATCGTGCACGCGACCGCAGGCAGGCCGGCAGCCATCTGGGCCAAGATGAACTCGCTGGTAGACGCAGAGATCATTGATGCACTGTACCGGGCCAGCAATGCCGGGGTTAAGATCGAGCTTGTTATTCGCGGGATCTGTTGCCTTCGGCCGGGAGTGCCGGGTCTGTCCGAGAATATCCGCGTCAAGTCGATCATCGGGCGTTTCCTGGAGCATTCGCGTATTGTCTGTTTCGGCAATGGCGGAGGGCTGCCCGGCAAGAAGGCCCGGATTTATATCTCGTCGGCCGACTGGATGCCGCGCAACCTGCATCGGCGCGTTGAAACGCTCGTGCCGGTCGACACACCGACCGTTCATCAGCAGGTGCTCGACCAGATCATGGTCGCCAATCTCAGGGACAATCAGCAGAGCTGGCAACTGATGCCTGATGGCAGCTCGCAGCGCATGGTGCCTGGCCCGGATGAGGAACCGTTCAATGCGCACGAATACTTTATGAACAACCCATCGCTGTCCGGGCGTGGAAGTTCTTTGAAAGATAGCCTTCCACCTGCTATTGCCGGTCGCTAAAGGCAATGAGCAGTCAGAAGTCGCTTCTGATCTGCGATCCAGCAACGGGACAGGTCTGAGTGAACCCTGCCAAGCAACTAGACAGGATTACCGATGCGCCACCGGTTGCGGTAGTGGATATCGGCTCAAACTCGGTGCGTATGGTCGTCTATGACGGCCTGAGACGCGCGCCGTCTCCCATGTTCAATGAAAAGGTGTTGTGCGCGCTCGGGCGCGGTGTCGCCCAGACCGGTGCGCTGGATGACGAGGCAAGCGAGCGAGCGCTGAACGCAATCAGGCGGTTTCGGGCCTTGTGCAACCAGATGAACGTCTCTGAAGTGTATGCCGTGGCAACCGCTGCCGTGCGCGAGGCATCCAACGGTTCTGTTTTCATTGCGCGGGCGAAAAAGCTGCTTGGCGTTGACATCGGCGTGTTGACAGGACGCCAGGAGGCGGCATTTGCAGCCAAGGGGGTGTTGTCGGGCATTCCCGATGCCGACGGTATCGTTGGTGATCTCGGCGGCGGTAGCCTGGAACTCGTCGATGTGTCGATGGGCAAGCTGCGCGATGGCATTACACTGCCCCTGGGCCCGTTGCGTATTCTGGGGGAAGCAGGCACCGACATTGAGGCTGCCAGGCAATATATTGATGCGCAACTGGACCGGGCGAAACTGTTGCAGAACCTGGATGGCCGCACGTTTTATGGCGTAGGCGGTGCCTGGCGGAATCTGGCGCGCCTGCACATGACCCAGATCCACTACCCCTTGATCATCGTGCAGGGATACACGATGGATCGTTCAACGGCATTGTCATTGGCCGACTTTGTGTCCCGCCTTTCGCCCGACACGCTCAGGGGAATCGATGCCGTATCAAAAAGCCGGTCCGAAACACTGCCGCTGGCAGCCCTGGTGCTGGAACGTCTGCTGGCACGTTGCAAACCGAAGGACATGGTCACCTCGATCTACGGTGTGCGTGAAGGACTGCTGTTTGGCAAACTCAAGAAGCGCGTACGTGATACCGATCCGCTGCTGAACGCCAGCTGGGACTTTGCCAAGCGCTATGCCCGCTCGCCCAATCACGAGCTGGAATTGTGTGAATGGACCAACGGTCTGTTTGCCTGTGACAAGCAACCCGAAACCGGCGAAGAACGCCGGTTGCGTCATGCGGCCTGCATGATGGCCGACATATCATGGCGGGCCAATCCCGACTATCGTTCGGGCCGTGCGCTGACCATCATCTCGCAGGCTTCGATTGTCGGGGTCGACCATCCTGGCCGGTTGTTCCTGGCACTGGCGGTCTTCTACCGCTATCAGGGCATCAACTCGAAGCATGCCCCGCGCGAATTTGTTGATCTGATCCCTGAAGACTGGCTGGAACGCGCCCGCATACTGGCCGGCGCCATGCGGCTTGCCTATGTGCTGACCGGTGCCATGACGGGCCTGCTGCCCAAGATCAAGCTGTTCATCGAAGGCAAGAAACTGGTTCTCGACATGCCGAAGAAGCTGTCTGACCTTTATGGTGAGTCAGTTGCAAAAAAGCTGGGCCAGCTTGCAGCCGCCATGGGCCTTGAGGCGGACATACGCCTCGGTTGACCTTTTGAGACCTCGTGTCTGCATCGTTTCCGTCTTGCGGCGATTTGGCCCTGCGACAGTATCTGCTGCTGTGCCGGGCCGGTGTGCGGCCTATCCTGAAGGTGAAGAAAGTTCAATCCAACCGGGAACATTATAGATGTTTGATGGCGTCACGGCAGAACTGCTTGCGCGTGCTCAATTCGCATTCACGGTGTCGTTTCACATTGTGTTTCCGGCATTCTCCATCGGGCTGTCCAGCTATCTCGCAGTGCTCAATGCCTTGTGGCTGAAAACCGGCGATCAGACGTACCTGACCCTGTTCGAATACTGGAAGAAGATATTTGCCGTGGCCTTTGGCATGGGGGTCGTGTCGGGCATCGTCATGTCCTACCAGTTCGGCACCAACTGGAGCGTGTTTTCCGACAAGACAGGGCCGGTTCTCGGCCCGCTGATGGCCTACGAGGTACTGAGCGCCTTCTTTCTGGAGGCGGGTTTCCTCGGCATAATGCTGTTCGGGCGCAAACGCGTCGGCGACAGGCTGCACATGTTTGCTACAACCATTGTTGCGCTTGGCACGCTCATGTCAGCCACCTGGATACTGTCGGTCAATTCCTGGATGCAGACGCCGGTTGGCTACTCGATCAACGATGTCGGGCAGTTCGTGCCGGAGGACTGGTGGGCGATCGTGTTCAACCCGTCGTTTCCATATCGGCTGGTCCACATGGTGTTGGCTGCGTTTCTCACCACGGCGCTTGTGGTCGGCGCGGTCGGCGCCTGGCATCTGCTGAGGGACAGGCGGCAGGAACCTGCCCGCGTGATGTTTTCCATGGCCATGTGGATGGCGGTTCTGGTAACGCCCATCCAGATTTTTGCCGGCGACCTGCACGGACTGAACACGCTTGAACACCAGCCGGTCAAGGTGATGGCGATGGAGGGCCATTTCGAAAACTATCCCGATGGTGCGCCATTGATCCTGTTCGGGTTTCCCGACCAGGCAGAAAAACGTGTCGATTTCGCCATTGAAATCCCGAACCTGTCGAGCCTGATCCTGAAACATGACTGGAACGCTCCACTGCAGGGCCTCAATTCTGTTGACATGAAGGACCAGCCACCCGTGGCCGTCGTGTTCTGGAGTTTCCGGATCATGGTTGGT
>CAYRLR010000228.1:0-5020 GCA_964424975.1 uncultured Anderseniella sp. | reverse complement strand
CTTGTGGTCAACCAGACCACGGCGGGAACCGTGCCTTGCCAGCAAACGCAGAAAATCGGTCAAACGTTTCCATATAAGTGAATCATGCTCTAGTGTTTTACCCACCCGCCAAGGCAACCCCCCATGACATCGAACAATTCTGACAGCCTGTCCCGCGACGAGGCCATTGACCGGCTGGTTGAGGTTAGCCTTGCTGCCGCACCTGTAGCGCAGATGACAGACAAGTATTTCACCAACACACGCCTGGTTGTTGAAGCCAATGGCGATGTGGACGTGACCTATGCCGTGTTCTTGCGCCGCCGTTGTATTGCGGCACTGGAACCGGCGGAGCGGTTGATCAAGGCCATCGTGCCGGAAGCCGTGATCACACGGTTCTATGCGGAAGGCGAGATTGTACCGGCCGAGCGCAAGCTCATGGAAGTGCGCGGACCGATGTCCAAATTGTCCGAAGTGGAAACGCTGCTGTTGCAGAAAACCGGCTTCCCATCGGTGTCCGCAGTGAATGCCTATGAGATGTGCATGGCGTTGCCGGAGGCATCGTTCATGGACATGCACGCGCGCCACGGATCCGGAATCGATATGAACATGCTGGCGGCGTACGGTGCATCAGTGGGCTCTGACGCAGCGCGCAGGGCCAACAAGACCGTCAAGGGCTTTGTCGGCTCGTCGCAGGATGTCACCGCACCGATGTTCGGCGCAAAAGCCGGTATCGGCACGATGCCGCACGCGCTGGTCGGATATGCTGATGGCGACGTGCTGAAAGCAACGCAGATGTTCGCCAGGTGCCTGCCTCACATCGATCATCTCGTGGCGCTGGTTGATTTCAACGGCAAGGAAATCACCGACAGCCTGCGCACGGCTGACTGGTTCTTCAACGACGCGAAACTGGATCTGAACGGCAAGTCGCTGGGCGTGCGACTGGACACTCATGGTGGCCGCTTTGCCGAGGGACTCGATTATGACAAGTCCATCGAAACGGTCGGGCGGTGGCTGGACGTTGATGGTGAGTACAATATTGTGGAGCATGTGCTGGGTCCGCGCGCTTTCCAGCTCGACCCCGGCAACATTCTGGTCGACAAGGTGCGGCGTGTCCTGTTCGGTTCCGGCGTGTCGGTGGCGAACATCATCCACACCCGCGAAGAACTTGACAAGGCCGGGTTTGACCGCACCCAGATCGTGGCATCGTCAGGTTTCAGCCCGCAAAAA
This sequence comes from uncultured Anderseniella sp., assembly GCA_964424975.1. Classification (GTDB taxonomy): domain Bacteria; phylum Pseudomonadota; class Alphaproteobacteria; order Rhizobiales; family Aestuariivirgaceae; genus Anderseniella. The sequence goes on along the minus strand of CAYRLR010000228.1, from coordinate 3,814 downwards.
TGCCAGATAGCTGGGGCTGCGCGCGCGCCGATCGACACTGTTGGCACTGGCAGCTTTCTGCCGGCCACCTTGACCGAAACCTATGCCACGGCGGACATAATCTCCTATGATGGCGTGCCTCGCGTGAAACTGGGTCGGGAGTTTCTGTTCGACCAGCATGACCATTGAGCACCGCCGCAGCCCTGAAAATTGGCGCTCGGCCAGTTCGCAACCCTTCAGGCACGCAGGATTAACTGACTTCACGGAAACTTGTCAGCCGAGCCTGTACAAATCGCAACAGTCTGTGTTTTTCTGAATCAGGACGGGTTTGGGTTGTTGTGGCCAGGAACCGATGACCTGTCCGTTTTGGACGTGGGAGAGCAGTTTTGCGGGTTTCATTGAAGCCGTGTTGCTCTGGTTGCAAGCAAATACAACAATATTGAGGGCGTGAGTATGAGTAGCTGTATGCATATCTTGTTGAACCGAATATCTGCTGTGATGGTTTGTGCCGGGATGCTGATTGCAGTCTCTGCCACCGCATCGCAGGCAGATGTCGTTGCGCGCGTGAATCTGTCCTCACAGACCATGCATGTAAAAGTGGATGGCAGATATTATGCCCGCTGGAAAATATCGTCCGGGCGTAAAGGGTATCGCACACCGACCGGTACGTGGCGACCGAAGTGGACAGCCAAAATGCATTATTCCAGCAAGTACAATTACTCGCCAATGCCGTATTCAGTGTTTTACAATCGTGGCTATGCGGTACATGGCACCAACTATGTCCGTCGTCTCGGGCGTCCCGCCTCGCATGGCTGTATCCGCCTGCATACTGCCAATGCACGGCAGTTCTACAACCTGGTCAAACGGCATGGCCGCAGGAATACGGTGATAAGCGTGGCGTATTAAAGCGGTTTGCATTTATTCTGATTCATTTGACCACTTTGAATGCGATCAGGTTGATCATTCTTGGTTGGACAACCAAAAATGATCCTGATCTGTGGTCCAAATCCGGCCATCGGACGTCATTGCGGAACTTGCCCGATGCACCACATCGCGCGGCGTTCCGCAATTAGCCGAGTGACCGGATTTGAGCCATCAAATGGTTCAGAATAAATGCAAACCGCTTTAACGCAACTGGTGTGTTCCTGATTGCTGTGGGGTTTTCCTTTGCTGCTGCATGAGTTGTTCCGCTAAGCTTGTGGTCATGAGCAGTACGACTGGAGAAAAGCTGGGTCCGTGGTCTCCGGGCATCAGTTCGGCGATCCCCGAGCGGTATTTGCCGCTTGCCACCATCTATCGTTCCGAGAATGTTTTTACCTCGTTGCAGCAGGCGCGTGAACTGGCCGATTTCACCGGCCTTGCTCCCCATGCACTGGTGAGGTTTCGTCCCGAGCGCCTGATCGTGCATGAGGTGCTGATCCGGGTGATGGCCGATCTGTCGGTTCCCGATGGCAAGGTCTATGAAGATCTGGGGATCAATTTCCGCCGCATGGTCGGCACCATATTGTCGAAATATGTAGCGCCCGAACGCGTGTCGATTGTCTCCGCATTCGATGACGTTTGCGAGACGGCCAGCCGGGTTTTTCTCGCAGAGTTCGAGGCGGCACTGAAAGGCGAGTCTGCCGGCATGGACGCTCCGGTTCGAGGTCCCGGGCAGGCCGGATGGCTGTCGCGACTGTTTGGTGGCAACCTGACTCCGCGCGCTTCATCAAGTCCGCCAGAAAGCCGGCACAGCCGTGAAGACGAACTGGCCGCGCGATGGCAGGCTGCTGCAACGGCTGCGCGCGACCCGGCAGAAGCGGCGGCCTATCGATCATTGTTGCACACACTTGCAGGCATTGTCGGTAAACGTGGTCAGTTGGTGGGCGATGCAGAGCTTCTGTCAGGCCTTGCTCTGCGGGATTTCAGCAATGGCTTTGGCAGCAAGTATGTTGGAGAACGCCTCACAGCACTGATCCACACTGCGGCGCGCCAGGAAGGTTTCAAGATCCTGCCGGCCCAGGACAAGCCGGTCATCATGAACGTCAAGGGCGCATCTGCTGCCGGCAAGAGCACGCTGCGTCCACTGCAAAAGCATCTGACCGAAGTGCTTGGTCTTGAATGGACAGACTTTGCCCTGATCAGTCCCGACATCTTCCGCAAGTACCTGCTTGACTATGGTTCGCTGGACGAAGCCACGCGCTATGCGGGATCATTGTCCGGTCATGAAATCGAAATCGTTGACCTGAAGCTCGATGACTACATGGCGGCAAAGGCAGCCCGGGGGGACATGCCGCACCTGCTGATCGACCGGTTCAGGTTTGACAGTTTTTCGCCCCAGTCGGATGACGCCCAGGGCGGGCGATTGCTGACCCGTTTCGGCGACGTTGTGTACATGTTCTTCATGATCACGCCGCCTGAAGATACCGTGGAACGCGCCTGGTACCGGGGCCAGCAAGTTGGCCGCTACAAGGCGGTCGACGATCTTCTGTTTCACAATATCGAAGCGTTTTCAGGCATGCCGAACCTGTTCTTCACCTGGGCATTGCGCGACGGAAAACAGGTGCATTACGAGTTCCTCGACAATTCGGTGAAGAAGGGTGAACGGCCGCGCACAGTGGCATTCGGATGCAATGGCGAGATCAGTATTTTCGACATTTCCGCGTTGCTGAACGTGGACCGGTACAAGCGGGTCAACGTGGACGCAGGATCACGTGACGAGGTGTTTCCCTCACCTGATGACATGGCGCCGGCGCGCAATGCCGGATTCCTGAAAGAGTGTTTTCGCAGGCTGCATGGCGTCAGGCTGGCAGACCAGTCGACCGGTGAGGTCTATGCCTGGATAGAGCAGGGGGTTGCGGTAGCGGTGAACCGTGCCGCGCTCAAGCGTGCGCTGCGCAAGCCGGAGGTGCGCGAGGCGCTGGGCGTCGTCATGCCTGCCCTGATTAAAGATGCAGGCAGCCTGGAACAGCGTCAGGATGTGCTGGACTCCAGCGACCCTCACACACTGGGCGCCTGGGGTGGCAGGGGCTGAATGCCTGTATCGCGCATCGCCTGACTGGTCGGTGTACCGGCGATTTTGTCAACCGGGCCGGCGTGGCTCGATCAGCAACTGGCCGTGATCGACGGGTCGCATGGCGAGTGTGTAATCAAAGTGGACCGGTGTATCGTTTCTGGTCACCTTGAAGTGCTGTACGAATGCTTTGAGCCCCTGCAGCAATTCGATTCTGGCCAGTTTCATGCCGCCGCATATGCGGGGCCCCACGAAAAACGGGACAAAAGCCCTGCGGTTGTATGTGCCGTCGAGGAATTCTGCTCGCGCGGAGTCAAACGTATCGGGATCATGCCAGTAGTCCCGGTTCCGGTGCAGGCCGATGATTGAGATCAGCGCAAGGTTTGACTGGTCGGCCGGTTTTCCGGCCAGCGTAACCGGCTCCTCTATGTTCTTGATCAGGAAGGGAATCGGAGGGAAATACCGCATGGCTTCGTTGATCAGGCATTCGCTATAGGGCAAGTCCGACGAACCGGAAGAGACCTCATCGAATATTCGATCCTGCACGTCCTGGTTTACTGCCAGCCGGTCGATCGTCCAACCCAGCGTCGAGACCGTTGTCTCGATCCCCGCAAACATGTTCATGACCAGTTCTTCGATAGGGCTGTAGCCCTCGATCTCGAGACCGACCTCACTGAAATGCTGCCACATCGGCTGGAAAGCTGCTTCGCTCTCGAGTTCGTTGACCAGTTTTTGCAAGGTGGTTTTTACGATTGCAGCAACCTGCTGTTTGGCCTGGTCCTGCCCGCTGCCGACCCAGGACAGGTACTGAAGCCAACGCAATCCTGCGCGAAGTTCGTTGAT
>CAYRLR010000227.1:0-5021 GCA_964424975.1 uncultured Anderseniella sp. | reverse complement strand
CAAGTGGCGCATTGATGAGGAAAGCGGCAGTCTTTGCTCGCGTTTCATCATGCGCAGAAAACGCAAGGAAATCTGCTATCGCACGCGCCATGATGGGTTTGGCTATCGCACCGATCAGGGCTACAAGCTGATGCCGCTGGGGTTTTGAGGTTGTTGCCGTGACCCGCGATAGGCTACTGAGTTGGACCGGGGTGTTTGCGCAGTGATCGCCTATCGCGTTGCCCGGCCTGGCTGTTGGATGAGAGACAGCTTTCGCCTGTGATCACCACGCTGCGCCGGGTGCCGGTTGCCCCGGCGAACCATCTGTTTGTATGCAGGACGAGGCTTGAGCCATGCGGTTGCCGTTTAAAGTGTTTGTCGTGTCCCTGCACAAATCCGGCACCAGCAGTCTGCATGATTTTGCAATTCGTGCCGGGGTGAAGTCGAGCCACAGTCCGGCCATCGACAGCGGTGTGAATTTCGAGAAGCGAATTCTGCCCCACATCAATGATCACGATGCCATTGTGGACGTACTGAAACCGGTCATTGACCGGTATGACCTTCATGGTGACATTCCGTGGTCAGGTTTGTACCTGGCCGCACAGAAAGCCTATCCTGATGCGCGTTTCATCCTGGTGGAACGTGATGCCGATCAGTGGTGGGACTCTATCGCTGCGCATTGGTCTCTGGCCACCATGTCGCGCCGTTTGCGGCCTTATGAAGTGGTCGCCTATTCGGGGTTGATACCGCAGAACATGCGGGTGATATCGCTGGCCGACAAGGCTCTGCTGACAGATGCTTACCGCCGCCATGGTGATCGTGTCAGGACAACCATTGCAGCAGAAAACCTGCATGAGGTTGACCTTCACGATCCGCAGGCATCCGAACAACTGGCAGCCTTCATCGGCATCGATGCGGTCTCACCAATCCGCCAGGTCAACAAGCGCTGGTCACCGACCTTGCGGATTGCGAGAAACCTGTGGTCTGCGGTCCGAAATCGCTACGCCTATGGGGCAGATTATTAGCACCAGGCCCATCTTGATCCGATCAGAGGATGATCCAGGTTCCTGAGCCTGGGCACGCAAGGTGAAGGTACACGCCACAATCCATCACAACTTGGTCCCGACAATTCCTTGCGGCCTGCTTTTCCCCGCCGTATTGGCAGGCCATCCTGTCTCTCGTGGACGGCAGCCAAACGATCTTGCACGCTGCTCACTGAGACAAGTCGTGCAGATCGGGAAAAGTCCAACAGGAGACTCCAACATGAAAAAATTTCTCGCAATCGCACTTGCCGCCGGTTTCGCTTCCACCGCAGCCCTTGCTGCTGACTTTGCAACGGTCGACGCCGACCAGAACGGTTCAGTGTCGATGGAAGAAGCCAAGGCTGCCATGCCTGATCTGGCCGACGATGCCTTCACCGCTGCTGACGGCGACCAGAGCGGCGAGTTGAGCGCAGACGAATTTGCTGCAATCCAGGGCTGATCCACATATTCCCCTGCACATGAATTGGCCTCACCGGTTATCCGGTGGGGCCTTTTGCCGCCGCCGCCAGAAGCTCTTCCAGCCTGTCACCCATAACGGTCATGGAGAATTTTTCGCGCACGGTCGTGCGCCCGGCCGCGCCGATCGCAGTGATGTTCCGGTCCGCCATGATACCAGTAAGGTCCGACGCGATGGCAGACGGGTTGCGCGAGCGTGCGGCATACGCATTGCTGCCGTGTTCGATGAACTCGCCATGCCCGCCAACCAGCGTTGCATAGGCAGGGACGGCGCAATTCATGGCTTCCAGCAAGGCGTTTGATATGCCCTCCTGGGCAGAAAGCAGCACGAACAGGTCACTTGCGGCTATGTGAGCGGTGGGGTTTTCGACATGGCCGGTAAACTCAACCTGGTCAGCAAGATCCAGGTTTGCTGCAAGGGCAGCAAGTTTCTTGCGTGCCGGACCTTCGCCAATCAGCTTGACATGAACCCTGTCGCGCAAGTCACCGGGCAGCAGGGCTACCGCCTTGAGCAGGTGTTCCATTCCCTTGCGCCAGGACAGTGTGCCCACGCTGGTGATGGTGAATTTGTCAGGTTGTGCGACCACTCCGGCTGTGGGTCGCTCAACGATACCATTGTAGATGACATGTATCCGGTCGGGCCTGACGAAAGGGGCTCGCGACAAAACCTGCTTGATGCGCCGGGTGTTGACGATGATGGCATCCGGATAAATACCGTATCCGTACCAGTCGATCACCGGCCGCCACGGCAGCCGCACAATACCCAGCCGCAGCACAAGGCCTATGCCCAGTTGCCGGGCGAGACGGCCACAGGTGAAGTACATGTTCTGGCTGAGCGGAATGATGCAGTCTATCTGCTCATCGCGGCAGAACGCGGTCATCCGCTCCATGCCGGACCTGTCCCACATGGAAGCGGGACCATCATGCAACAAGCGCTCCGGGCGGGTGAAGTTGCCGGCATGAGGTTTGCCGGGACACGCCATCCAGACCTGGTGACCGCGCCGTTCCAGCTCGGCGATGGCCATGCTGGCCCAGCGCTCGGTACCACCGAAATGACCGGCGGAACTGACAAACAACAACCGCATGGATTTTTGACGCCCTGGATGGATGCAACAGCAATGGAAAACACTCAACACCAACTTACCGGCTTTACGCAAACCAATGAACCGGTTATTGCAGGCACAGTTCATATTCCCCGGAGTTATTCAACATGAGCAGCGCACAAAAAATCCGCATCGCGGTGATCGGGGCATCAGGCTATACCGGCGCTGATCTTGTGCGACTGGCGTATGCTCATCCAAACATGGAGATCGCGGCGCTGACGGCCAATTCCCACGCCGGAAAGCCGCTGGAATCGGTGTTCCCCCATCTGAGCGGACTGGGACTTCCTGGTCTGGTCACCAATGATGATGTTGACTGGTCGACCATTGATGCGGTGTTTTGCGGATTGCCGCACGCCACCAGCCAGCAGGTCATCAAGGCGTTGCCCGAGCATCTGAAGATCATTGACATGTCGGCTGACTTCCGGCTGCGCGATCCGGAAACCTACAAGCAATGGTACGGCAACGACCACGCCGCGCTCGATCTGCAGGCCGGCGCGGTTTACGGGCTGAGCGAACATTACCGCGGCCAGATTGCCGGTGCCAGGCTGGTTGCCTGTCCGGGATGTTATCCGACCGCTGTGCTGATGCTGCTGTTGCCGCTGGTTGCTGCCGGGCTGATTGATGCATCTGATCTGATCATCGACGCCAAGTCGGGCGTGTCGGGTGCCGGGCGTGCGCTGAAGCAAAACACGCTGTTTTGCGAAGCAGGTGAGGGCATGGGGCCGTATGCCATCGGCAAGCATCGCCATGCACCCGAAATCGAGCAGGAACTGTCGATTGCTGCAGGCCGGGAGGTGATCGTGAATTTCACACCGCACCTGGTGCCGATGAGCCGTGGAGAATTCATTACCGCCTATGCAAAACTCAGCCCTGGTAAAACTGCGCAGGATTGCCAGAACGTGCTGTCCGATCGCTATGCGGCCGAGCCGTTCGTCAATATGGCGCCGGACGGTGTACTGCCGGCGACGCAGTTTGTACGCGGCTCAAACCGGGTGATGATGGGCGTGGTTGCCGACCGGATAGAAGGCCGGGTGGTGCTTTTGTCGACACTGGATAATCTGGTGAAAGGCTCGGCCGGTCAGGCGGTGCAGAACTTCAACCTGATGTTCGGATTGCCGGAAACAGCCGGCCTTGAACAGGTGACGCTGTTTCCGTGACGATGCTGTCTTCGCCTCTGGAACATCATCCGATCAGATGGAATCATCTGATCGGATAAAGATGCTCGATTCCAAAGTGTTAGAGCAATTTTATCCACCCAAGTGGATGGATATTGCTCTCGCAACGCGGCCCGGGTTTCATTGAAACCTGAAGTCTTGCGGATTTGCGCTGGATCAATGAAGCACTGGCTCGGTTCATGCAGTCTGTTGTCCGTGCTGTATGCTGCGGCACCTGACAGGAGAATACGCCCATGCTCGATATTTCATCGGAAAAGGTTGCCCACGTCATCGTGCGGGCGCGCGAACTGGATGGCAAGGTTGCCGTCTGGGATGGCGCCGGTGATGAAGCAGATGCCAGCAGCATTCTGGAGGCCCGCCGGGACGACCCTACAGAAGCAGAACTGCGCGGGTTCATTGACGACATGAATGTCGACGAGCAGGTGGCACTGGTGGCGCTGATGTGGATCGGGCGGGGCACTTACGACCCTGATGATATTCAGGAGGCACTGGATACCGCCCGCTCCGAACGGGTCAACAAGACCGAGGATTACCTGCTGGGCGTGCCGTTGCTGGCGGATTATCTGGAAGAGGGTCTCGACAGGATGGGAATATCCGTGGAAGCAGCCGAAGAGGGTATTCTTTAAGGCTGCATGGTTTGAACTGGACCGATCGTCCGAATCTAGTCGCCCTTTACCTTCACATAGGACCCCGGAGCGGGCTCTATGGGCTGCAGTTTGCCAAGTTCCGGGTCACGCGCCGAAACCTTTTTGCCAGACTTTTCAGTCAGCCATTCCATCCAGTGCGGCCACCATGAGCCCGGGTGTTCTTCGGCACTGGCCAGCCAGCTTTCCACCGTGTCTGCGCCCTTGTCGTTGGTCCAGTACTGGTACTTTCCGCCTACAGGCGGGTTGACCACACCGGCGATATGGCCGGAGACTGCCACAACCAGCTGTGTGTCACCGCCAAGAATTTCGCCGATCTTGAACACCGATTTCAGCGGCGCGATATGGTCTTCGCGCGTGGCGAGATTGTAGACCGGGACTTTGACCTTGCCCAGTTTGATGCGCACCTGGTCGAGCGTCATCTTGCCCCGACTGAGGTTATTGTACAGGTAACACTCGCGCAGATAGAACGAATGGGTGGCTGCCGGCATGCGGGTCGGGTCGGCATTCCAGTACAGAAGATCGAAGGGCATCGGGTCCTTGCCCTTGAGGTAATTGTTCACCACGTACGACCAGATCAGGTCATTTGAACGCAACAGGTTGAAAGCATTCGACATTTCC
>CAYRLR010000226.1:0-5023 GCA_964424975.1 uncultured Anderseniella sp. | reverse complement strand
GCAATCTTGCACACCAGTGCGCTGGCCTTTCAGATCGTGAAGTATCTGGGTGTCGCTTACCTGTTCTACATGGCGTGGACCATCATGAAGGACGGCGGCACGCTTGATGTTGCCGAGGAAACGGCTCCGGTGACGACGGCGAGGACGGTGTTGAACGGCATGCTGCTCAATGTCCTGAACCCTAAATTGTCACTGTTCTTCATGGCCTTTCTGCCGCAGTTCGTGCCGCTTGAAGCGCGCGGAGCAACATTGGACCTGATGCTTCTGGCAGCCGTTTTCATGGGTCTCACCTTCATCATCTTTGTCGGCTACGGCGCCTGTGCCGCCATGGCGCGCGAATATGTGATTGCACGCCCGGTTGTGATGACATGGCTCAAGCGAACCTTCGCCGGCACCTTCGGGTTTCTGGGTTTGCGGCTTGCCTTGTCCGACAAGTAGTGCCGCGAACTGACCCAAGGCAGATTTTGGGTTGCCGGTTTGATGGCCAAGCCCTGTTGTCATTGAAACGCAGTGCGCCATTTCTTGCGGTATGCCGACGCGGTGATGCCGACATGCTTGCGGAAGGTAGCGCGAAAGCTTGATGGTTCGCCATAACCGACGTCTGCTGCAATGTCGTCTATGGTCGCATCCGATGTCTCCAGCATCTGCTTGGCTTCTTCGATGCGAAGCGTCTGTACATAGTCAAGCGGTGCCTGTCCGGTTGCCTGGCGGAAGCGGCGCAGAAAGCTGCGCGGCGACAGCCTGGAGAGATGCGCCATGGTCTGGACCGGGTTGCGATGGTCATAATTTTCGGCTGCCCATATCTGGGCGTCGGCAACAAGCTGATCCGTGTGCTGGCGGCCTGCGGCCAGCGAGGCATAACACATCTGGCCCTGCGCACGCGGTTCGATCAGGTACAGCTTTGCAATGCGCCGCGCCTCGTCGGCACCGGCAATCCGCGACACCAGGTACAGCAGCAGGTCACCCCAGGCCGAGGCTCCCCCGGCAGTGATGATGCGGTGGCCTTCGCCTGCCGGCACAAGGATGCGTTCACGTCGCATGTGAACTTGCGGATAGCGTTGCGAGAACACGCTGGAATAGGCCCAGTGCGTGGTTGCCTCGATCCCGTTCAACAAGCCTGCCTCCGCCAGCAGGAGAGCGCCTGAACACACCGAAGTTGTCAGCGCACCGTTCGCATGCGCATGCCGGATCCAGTCTATGATCGGCGCGACCGCGTCCGGCAAATCCGCAGCCGGGTCAAGGTGCAGCTCCGGAACGATGACCAGTCCGGGCGTCTGTGCATCGCCAAGCGACCCTTCAGGCGTAATCCGTCGGCCGTTCGGATCATCGTAGGGTGCCCCGTCGAGTGACAGTAACCGTGCCCGGAAACTTGGCGGGCGGGCGGGGGTGCCGTGCAGCATCTCCCAGTCGCGGCCCACCGAGGCAAGTACATCCAGGAGGGCGAATGTCGTGGAAGCACTTGCCAGCGGCAAGCCGATCACCACAGTTTCGACGGGAGTGTTTGACTTTGACATGGTTGTGTCCGATTTCCACCGGTTTGAGCGCAAATGTCTCTAACACGGTTCCAGGTTCTGGGCCAGAAGCACTGCGAAAGCCACGGCGGTCGGCGACTTCGGATCAACGCAATTGAGAGTCAGGCGAGCTGACAGCACTTGCCTGATCCGGATGCGACTGCAAACAATGAGACACCACCATGCAACAGCCATCAACAAACAGCGTCATCGTGATTGGCGCGGGGCTTTCCGGCCTCACTGCCGCACACCAGCTTGCACAACGCGGTATTCCGGTAACAGTTCTTGAGGCCCGTGACCGGGTCGGCGAGCCGTGGCGGGCGCGCCATCCGCAATTGCGGCTGAATATCCACCGGCATTTTGCTCGGCTCCCCGGACGGAAGATTCCGACCACGGACGGTGCCTTCGTGCGCCGTGACACGGTTGTGAACTATCTCGAAGGCTACGCCGACGATCTTGGTGTGCCAATCCGGTTCGGTATCACGGTGACCGGTATCCAACGCGTCGGATCGCGCTGGCGCCTGACGACCGGGGATCAAGTTCATGAGTGCGAACATGTCATCTTTGCCACCGGGCGTGACCGCGTCGCGCATATTCCCGACTGGAAGGGGCGGGATCGTTTCACCGGACATTTGATGCATGCAGCTGACATGGGCGATGTCGCGCGGCTGGACAACAAGCGTGTGCTGGTCATCGGTGCCGGTAATTCCGGCGGTGACGTGTTGAACCATTTGGCGCGTCACAATCCGGCACAGGTGATGATATCCGTCCGCCATGGTCCGGCCATCGTGCCGACGCGGGTTTTGGGATTTCCGCTGCACCGGGCCGCAAACCTGTTTGCCGCGCTGCCGGTGGTCCTGCTGGATCCGGCATTCCGGCTGATGCAGTGGCTGTGCTTCGGAAACCTGGCTCGCCACGGGCTGACAAGCCACCCCGACGGCGGCGGCACCCGCCTGTTGAGAGACGGGGTTGCCTTCGCCATGGATGACGGCTTTGTCGCCGCGATCAGGAACGGTCGCTTCAAGGTTGCCGGCAACATAGCCGTGTTCCAACAGGACACGGTGGTGTTCGAAGACGGGCAGATTTTCAGGCCGGACACGGTGATCTGCGCAACCGGCTATCACACCGGCCTTGAACAACTCCTGTGCCACTTGCCGGTGCTGGATGATCGCGGCGTGCCGCTGCATCCGTCAGGAGAGCGCGACCCTGCCCATGACGGCCTCTGGTTCACCGGCTACCGGCCGGTGTTCCAGGGCTATTTCCATGCCGCCTGCAGCAGTGCCAGGCAGATTGCAGATGCGATACAGGCGCAACGCAATAGCCAGCAGTGAACGATCATACCTGCTTTACCCAAAATTCGCCCTGCTCCAACGCCTGTCAGGCGTTGGTATGCCATTTGTTGCTTGGAGTGAACGATGAAACCACCGGCTCGCGCGGCTCGTTGACCCAGAGCTGGCGGTCGGGATGCATGCCGGCACCTTGTATTGCCGACACAGCCGACTGCCGCATCCGGTTGAGCAGGCGGGTATCGGCATCACCGCACGATGGATGCATGCCGCCGTTCGCCTCGACAGCCTTGGTCCATGCAGCCTTGCGGGCAGCCAGGATTGCCGGGTCGTTCAACTGCGTGCAATTGAGCTCGTTGCTGTTCAGATCAGCCGTGATCTCGTCGCCGTTCTCGATGAAGGCAATCGGTCCGCCAAGTGCCGCTTCCGGTCCGACGTGCCCGATGACCAGTCCGACCGAGCCGCCCGAAAAGCGCGCGTCGGTCATCAGCGCCACGACAATGCCGCGCTCGCGGCACAATGTGGTAATGCGCGAGGTTGAATCGAGCATCTCAGGCATGCCGGGCCCACCGCTCGGGCCTTCATAGCGCATGATGATCATGTCATGATCATTGAAACTGTCAGGCTCATGATCGAGCGCATCAAGCAGGCCCTGCTCGCCGTCGAACACCCGAGCCGTGCCGCGGAAGATATTGTCTTCAAGGCCGCCCTCGACACCAGCCAACTTGAGCACTGCACTGAACTCGGGCGACAGGTTGCCCCCCAGAACGCGCAGCCCGCCGGTTGGCTTGTAAGGTTTTTCGACCGAATAGATCACCCGCCCGTCAGCCGATGGCGTGTCGAGCCGGGCGACCTGTTCCGCCAGTGTCTCACCGGTGCAGGTCGGCACGTCACCGTTCAGCAGGCCTGCCTCGATCAGTTCCCTGACGATCACCTGGACGCCACCAACTCCGTCAATATCCACCATCGAGTAGCGGCCATAGGGCCGGGCATCGGTGAGCACCGGCACGACATGCTGCGAGATGTGGTTGAATTCTTCCGGCGTGATGATGTCTTTCCAGAAGTTTGCAAACCCGGCAGCGCGTGCGATCTCTGGCGCATGCAGCACGACATTGGTCGAGCCGCCAACCGCCATGGCCACGATCAGCGCATTGCGGATGGAGTCACGCCCGACAATGTCGCGCGGCGCGGTATCGGTTTCGATGAGTTTCTGCAGATAGCCCACAAGCTCGGCCGGGAACTGTTCCAGGCGGCGCGGGTCATCCGAAGCTGGTGCCACCATGTGCAAAGGCTGCATGCCGATAACGCCGATGAACGTCTGCATGGTGTTGTAGGTGAACATGCCGCCGCAACTGCCGAAACCGGGACAGGCAATGCACGAGATACGCATGCGTTGTTCTTCATCCTTGTCTCCGGCCGCCTGGTAGGCGGTAACCAGATCGACCGGGCTGTTGGACTTGGGATCGAAACCGGGATGGATGGACCCGTCCGACATCATGATCGCCGGGCGGTTGTGCTCGAGCAGGGCTGCCAGTGTCCCGACGGGCGGCTTGTCACAGGCCACCACTGCGATGGTGCCGGCCAGACCGCTGGCACTCAGGTGTTCACACACCGAGTCATTGGTGACCTCGCGTCCGATCAGTGAATAGCGCATTTCGCGGGTGCCGTTGCGGATGCCGTCGGACGTGGCGACGGTATATTCCGGCTGGACCAGCCGCATCGGCATTTGTCCCGCCTCGCGGCCAATGCTGCTCAGCAGGCACTGGTGGATCGCCTCGACCTTGTCCTGGACGCCAATGTAACACTGGCTGTCGCCCTTGTTGCCGATGACACCGACCGATGGCTGGTGGATCAGGTCCGGGTCAGTGCCAAGCTCACGGGCGATGCCGAAGGCCTGGGCGCTGCGGCCGGGATGGGAGTCGATGATGACGGTCCTGGATTTAGGCAATTTGATAGTCTCCTCAAGCGTATTTCGGCGTTACGGGCAACCGCACTGCCGGGATCGAAACCGGTCAATAAATGATTGCACGCCATGTGACCAGAAGAGATGTGCCTGTGCAAGCCGGGAAGTGGTGATGTGGCTGCATGGCAGGCATCAATATCCGCACATCTCGTTGACTGTCACACTGCATCGATTACGTTCGTGAAGTCGGTGGTGGCCAGCGCCACCGCCGTCACGCACACACGATCACCGGATCGCAGGATACCGGAAAGTTGACCGAGCGG
>CAYRLR010000225.1:0-5044 GCA_964424975.1 uncultured Anderseniella sp. | reverse complement strand
CGGCAGCGTGGCGGGTCATGATAACTTCGACAAGGGCGCGGCCAAATGCATCAGAATCGGCGTGTTTGCCTGTTGCACCCGTGGCCGCGGACACCTGGCAAATTGCACGGATGATCACATGTGCATCGTCGGGAACACCCGCCCGGCGCAGCAAGGTCCTGACGGTGCGCTCAGACATCGTTCCGGTCGCCCGGCGGACCTTGCGCAATGACACATTGGCCAGATAGGCGAGCGCCTGCTCAAAAAACGGCAGGTCGCCGGTCATGCCCGAACGCAACAGCAATGACGTGGTGAGCATGCCACGTTGCGACATCAGCGCTACGGTTGGCTGAAGTTGCCTGGCATCAACACCACGCAGGATGCGTAACGCGTTGACCTCTTCCTCGTCGGAAATACAATCATCGCTCCGAAAGTCAGCAACCCAGCCTTGATATTGGCCAGCCTTGCGCATCTCTTCTGCCAAACGTTGATTGTGAACCAATGCGATCTCACTGGGCAGATTCGGCAGGTCCATGAGGATTGCACAAACCTTCGCTGAACTGTGAAAGCGGTTATAGATCTTGCGGCAGTACCCAGGCCCCAGCCGTACATTCTCGTTACCGAGCAGCGCCACGACGATTTCTTCACGGCCATCCTTGATTATTTTGCGCACAGCGCCCGGTCCGACATCACGACGCTCCGCAACAGCCTTGCAGCGTTCCAGATTACCTACGGCAAGAATGGCTTGCATGATGGTGTCGTCAATAGACGGGTTGAGTGCCACGAACGGGATGGCAATATCATCTTCATCAGCGACAATGGCAAAGATCAGATCGGCCGACAGCCCCTGTGTCGCAATCAGTTTGTCTGCGATTATGGCGCGGATATTGTTGTCAACATCACAAGCCAGCTTGGCAACGACAGGTATGGCCTCGCGGCATTCTTCACTGTCCGAACCGGGTGCGTTCAGCAAGTCGCATAGTTGGCGGGTCAATGCCATCCTGGCCGCGACATTGCCGGATTGCATCACAGTTTCAAAAACCGACACATCCAGGCGCAGTCGTCTTTGCTTGGTGTTGTGTTCTGACATATAGGGTTCCATTTACCATCCAGTTGCCAGTCCGCGAAACGCACAAAAGCTTCTTCCGGGATCGGTTACATTGCCTGTCACGGACAGTAACGCAGGAAGTCTTAACGTTTGGTTCACCATAAATTTCTATCGAAACCCTCCATCAGTGATCCTCATCGCTTGCCGACGTATCACCGGCTGTTTCTTCCATTTCCTCCGCCACTGCTTCTGCCGTCACTGCAGTTGCCATGGGCGTAACCAGAACCAGATCACCGGTTTCATCAGGCGACAACACGCCGGACATGGTCATGCGGTAGAAAGCGTAAGCGGCCAGCAAACCGAAGATGCAAACCATGTACAACATCAAGCCGATTGCACCGAATTGCTGCATGAACCCACCTGCAATGGTGGGCCCTGCAATGGCGCCCATTCCATACAGCAGTATCAGCTTTGATCCTGCCGCCAGCATCTGGTCCTTGTTCAACTGATCGTTTGCATGCGCGATGGCCAGTGAATACAGCGGCATCGAGATGCCGCCAAACAATGCAACCAGCCCTATCAGCACAAACGCCTGGCTGACCGGCACAAGCATCACTGCCCCGGCCACGCTCGCAGACAGCAACGACAGCGCAGCTATCATCACGCGCCTGTCATACCTGTCCGACAGCCAGCCTACCGGCAACTGGGACAAGATGACCGCAAACGGGGCGACAGCCATCATCAAAGACACATAGGACAACGACATGCCGTTCATTACCCCGAACACCGCACCAAGGTTGAAAAACGCCGACTGCCCGAGCCCGTTTGCAACCGCAGCCACGACAGCCAGCGGTGAAGCCGCATAGATCTCGGAGATTGAAATGAAGCGCGGCGTACCTTGAACCGGTGCTGCGACCTTGGTCAGCACGATGGGTACAAGCGACAGGGACATCACCGCGGAAACCACGATAAACCGGGTGAATCCGGTCGGATCGTCAATCATCAGTGCCAGAGATCCAATCCCTGCACCGGAGTAAAACAGCAGCATGTAGAGAGACAATACCTTGCCGCGGTCCTTGTTGCTTGACCCTTCGTTCAACCAGGTTTCGATGACGATCGCCAGTCCAGCCGCGCACATGCCTATCAGCAGACGCATGAGGAACCACCACACCGGATTGACAAACAGGGGGATCAGAAGGACTGCCGTGGACAGCACGGAGGCATAACCGGCGAACACCCTGATATGACCGACCGCACGTACGGCATTTGGCGTAATCAGGGCAGACAGGAACAACCCCAGCGAAAAGCCTGACGCGATAAAACCTGTGGTTGTGGTCGAAAAATTTGCAAGCGCCGCCTGCACACCAACCAGCGAACCTTGCAGACTATTGCCGATCGCCATCAGCAGGATTGCCACCAGCAGCGGCCATATGTGTCGTATTCCTGCAATCACGGGATCAGGTCCTGGTATCAGACTGGCAGCAAAGGTCCCGCTGACAGACAATGCACAACTGAATGCTGGCAGACCACGATTACATTGATTTTACAGTATGCCCGTTTGACGCAGCTTGGCGTCAAAGATGTTCCGGTTGTACGGTTTCACCAGATAGTCCGATGCGCCGTTCCAGATGGCATCACCAACCGAACCGATATCATCTGCATCCGGGCACATGATCACAATGGCATCACTGCGCGAACTGTGCTTGCGTAACTGGCGGATAAACGCCGCCGCCCTGGGCGTGCCGACCAGTACCACATCCGGCATTGCCGAAATACATTGGGCAAAAGCTGCATCTTCAGTTTCTGCCTGCACAATATCGAAACCATGCCGTGCGAGATAACCGTTTGCGCGACCGCGCCATTCACTATTATCATCCACAACCATGCAACGTGTCAGTTCACAGTGCCTTTTCATTTTCCATCTCCCTAGCGTTCAGCTAAGCCATTCCCGTAATGCGAGTCCTGCGCGTGCCGGGTTAACGATAGGTTAACACCTTCGTTCATGGGTCTTGGATCAAGTTTTCGCACATCAAATCAAAGCCTTAGATGAACAACATGAATCTGACTGTGAATCACGACTGCCCTGGTCTTTGGCCAAACACAGACTCGCAGCGCGCGCCGTCATAGAATCAAACACAACTCGGGGTTGCATCCACGCAACGCACGCACGGTTCCCTACCGGTTTTATGGATTGCCCGCGCGGCTTGCCTCGGTTAGCTGTGGGGACATCAGAAAACAGCAAGCAGCAAATGGTAGACGTGACATGGCAGGCAAATGGTTTGACGAACTGGAAGTGGGTTTTCAACTGACACACGAAGTGCGCCGTACGGTCACTGAAGCCGACAACATGCTGTTTTCCAACATGACAATGAATCCGCAACCACTGCACATTGATCATGACTTTGCCGCCAGGAGTGAATGGGGACAGCCATTGGTCAATTCCATGTTCACGCTGGCGCTGGTGATCGGTATTTCCGTCCAGGAGCTCACACTCGGCACACTGGTGGCACAGCTGGGCATAACCGACGTCAAATTTCCGGCGCCGGTGTTTCATGGCGACACCATTCAGGTGAAAACCACCGTGATTTCCCGGCGCGAGAGCAAATCGCGCCCGGACGCCGGCATCGTCGAGTTCAAACATGAGGCTTTCAAGCAGGACGGCACGCTTGTCGCCGAATGCGTCCGCCAGGCTTTCATGCGCAAGAAACCAACTGATGCGGGAGAAGTCTGATGCGCTCATTGTTGTTTGTACCCGCCGATAGTGAACGCAAGATCGACAAGGCCATGGGCTCGGGCGCGGATGTGGTAATCCTCGATCTGGAAGACTCAGTTGCGCCGCGCAACAAACCCGCTGCACGCGCACTGGCCGCTGCAACCCTGCAACGCCCGCGCACCGGCCCGCTGCTGTATGTTCGCGTCAATGCGCTCGACACAGGCATGATGTCCGACGACCTTGCCGCGGTGCTGCCGGCAGGACCGGACGGGTTGATCCAGCCCAAGACTGAAACCGGCGCCTGTGTCGAAAAGCTGGCCGCCATGGCAGGCGCGCATATGCCGGTCATCGCGATTGCCACCGAAACCGCGAAAGCCCTGTTTGGCCTCGGGACGTATGCGCAGCTCAACGCCAACCTGACAGGCATCGCCTGGGGCGCGGAAGATCTGTCCAATGAACTGGGCGCCCAGGCCAACAGGGCTGCTGACGGACTGCTGACCGAACCCTTCCGGCATGCCCGTTCCCTGTGCCTGTTCGGCGCACGCGCTGCGGGCACGGAACCGGTCGACACTGTCTATGTGGATTTCCGCAATCAGGCCGGTTTCGAAGTCGATTGCATGGAAGCAGTTCGAGACGGCTTTACCTGCAAGATGGCCATTCACCCTGCCCAGGTCGAGATCATCAACCGGGTCTTCACACCGTCAACCGACCAGGTTGCAGATGCCCGCCGCATCATGACGGCTTTCGCAGATGCAGATGATGCCGGAGTGGTGGCGATTGATGGCAAGATGTATGACATCCCGCATCTCAACAGGTCACGCAAACTGCTGGAACGCGCCAGGGCCTACGGTGTTGCATGACAATGCAAACCCACCCAACATAGTGATGCAAGGCAACAGAAATGGCGAACCTCAACAAGACAGAACGAAACCCCATCGACGGTCGCGCTGCCACTATCCTGGCGGCTGCTTGACCGCCAGAAGTGTGTGTTTTGATGGCCATGGAGGGTGGGCACAAAGTTTATGAAACCTGGCCAGAACCTGAGCGCTGCCCTGCTGGCATTGGCAGCGTCAGCTATCCTCAGCTTTATCGACAACTTTGTCGCCGCGATAGCAAACGAGGCAGGCCTTTGGCAGTTCCAGGTGACCCGAACACTGATGGCGATTCCGCTGCTTTTCATCGGTGCGCGACTGCTCGGAATGAAACTCCTCCCGGTCAACCTGCCGATGTTGGCCGGACGTAGCCTGATCGTCTCAACCGGGCTCATGATGTATTTTGCCGCACTGGGTTTCCTGCCGGTTGCG
>CAYRLR010000224.1:0-5055 GCA_964424975.1 uncultured Anderseniella sp. | reverse complement strand
CGGTTGGCCGCTTCGCCATGCAGCCACGCGGCGCACCCGGCAGCTTCAAAAGCCGGCAAGCCTTGCGCCAGCAATCCGAGGCACAGCCCCGTCAGAACATCGCCCGAGCCTGCCGTGGCCAGCCATGACGGCGCATTGGCGTTTATGGCACAGCGCCCGTCAGCATGTGCAATCACCGTATCGGAGCCTTTCAACACCACCACCGCGCCGCTGGCTTTCGCAGCGGCAACTCCACGTTCACATTTTGAGTCAGCGGATCCGCAGACAGCCCTGAAAAGCCGGGTATATTCACCCTCGTGCGGAGTCAGGATAACCGGCCGTTCAGGCTTTGCGGCAATCGCATCGAACAGCAGTTCAGCGTTGCCTGCAAAACTGGTGAGCGCATCTGCGTCCAGCACCACACCACATCCTGCTGCCAGCACGGCCAACACTTTTTCTATCGTGTCATGTCCCACACCGGCGGCAGGACCAATGCCACACGACGTGAAGCGTTTGTCATCAAGTATCCTCGCCAGGTCGCGTCCATTGTCTGCCTTGAGCAGCATGACTGCCGTCAGGTGGCCCGCAAGGATGGGTAACGCCGCCTCGCTTCCAGCCATTGTCACCAGCCCTGCCCCAACGCGCAACGCCGACATGGCCGCGAGCCGTGCTGCACCGGTGTTGCATGGCCCGCCGGATACCATCAGCGCTGACCCGCGCGAGTATTTGTGTGCTCCGGCAAGCGGTTTGACCAGCAAACCTGCAAATTCGTCCGGTGTGTTCAGGCTCCACCGGGGATTGATCGAGGCCAGCACTTCGGCGGAAATACCGATGTCGGCCACATGCACCCTACCGCATTGACCTCTACCCGGCTCCAGGTAGTGGCCGGGTTTTGCCCGAAAGAACGTGACAGTATGATGGGCCTGAACGGCAATTCCCCGGATGCTGCCTGACGCTCCATCCACACCGCTGGGCATGTCGACCGCAATCCGCAGCGCATCCGTGGCGTTCATTTCACCAACCAGGCAAGCCATATCGCCGTCAATATCGCGAGACAATCCGGCGCCGAAAAGTGCATCCACGATCAGCCCTGCACCGGCAAGCGCGCCAGGTTGAGCCGGCAACACCTCGCCCTTCCAGGCGTTTGCGGCCATGGCGGCATCCCCCTTGAGCATTGCCTGTTCACCGGCAAAAAGGAGTTTGACCGGCCATCCCGCTTCCGCCAGCTGCCGGGCAATGACAAACCCGTCACCGCCATTATTGCCCGGTCCGCAGACAACGCACACCGGGCACGGTTCGCTCAGGTTTCGAACAATGTCCGCACATGCGAGACCGGCTGCTTCCATTAGATCAATGCCCGGCACACCCGCCTGAATGGTCAGGCGGTCTGCTTCATACATTTCCTGCGGTGTCAGCAATTGCGTCATGGGTTGTGAGCATATCTCACTTAGTCGGTCTTTGTCGCCTTCAGTTCCGCAAGCTCAGCCCGCAAGCCGCGCAGTTCTGTCAGGATGGTTGAAACCTCGTTATGCAGATCAGCACGGTCTGCCTGCGCTTCGGCTTCATGTTCTTTTTGCATGGCATCGACAATGACACCGATAAACAGGTTCAACACGGTGAAGGAGGTCACCATGATAAACGGCACGAACAGTGCCCACGCCAATGGAAACTGTTCCATGACCGGGCGCACAATTCCCATGGACCAGCTTTCCAGTGTCATGATCTGGAACAGCGAATAGGCGCTTTCGCCCAGGGATCCGAACCATTGTGGAAACGTGGCTGCGAACAGCTTGGTGGAGATTACCGAGAATATGTAGAAGATCAGGCCCAGCAACAGCACAATCGAACTCATGCCGGGAATCGCTGCGAGCAGTCCGGTTACCACCCTGCGGATCGCCTTGATGCTGGAGACCAGCCGCAAGACCCGCAATATCCGAAACGCACGCAGTACAGAAAACGCCCCCGTCGCCGGCATTAATGCGACCGACACAATGAGAAAGTCGAAAATCCGCCAGGGGTCGCGCCAGAAGCTCCGAAAATCGGCAATCATCCGGGCGGCAATCTCAGCCACGAATATGCCCAGGATGATCCTGTCGGCGAACATCAGAATTGAACCGAACCTGGAGTACCACCACGGGCTCGTTTCGAGCCCGAGCGTGATCGCGTTAAGGACGATCAGCGCCACGATGGCCTGTTCGAAACGCGGATGATTAACGAGGCTGGACAATCGTGATCGGAGCATGGTCGGGCGGCTTCTTGGTGGTATGGTTGATCCCTGAGAACTACAGCTATGTGATGCCTGATGGCGATGGCGTCAACAGGTTACGCGCGGTGAACCAGACTGCTGACAGACGAACGCTGTGCAACGCGCCTCCATACTGGTCGAGATTGCAGAATGTACCATTCAAAAACAGCCTGTTTTTTAGGCAACTGCCTGTTTATTAACACAACAGTTTGCCGTGTCGATTCACCTTTTCTTTCTATGATACTGTTTTAAAACGATGTTTTCAATTTTCGGCAATTGGCACGGCTCGTGCAATTCGCGTAGGACGATTACAATAGCGGCTAAGTATCGAAAACCCTGGTAAGCGCCGTTGGAGGAAGAATGAAAAAGATCGAGGCAATCGTCAAACCGTTCAAGCTGGATGAAGTGAAGGAAGCTCTGCAGGAAGTTGGACTGCAGGGAATCACCGTCACCGAAGCCAAGGGCTTTGGGCGTCAGAAAGGTCATACGGAGCTGTATCGCGGCGCCGAATACATCGTCGACTTTTTGCCGAAAGTACGCATCGAGATCGTACTTGACGACGGACTGGTTGATCAGGCCGTTGAAGCCATTCTGCAGGCGGCCCGCACAGGCCGCATCGGCGATGGCAAGATTTTCATCTCCACCGTTGACGAAGCAATCCGCATTCGCACCGGTGAAACCGGTGTTGACGCACTTTAGTTCCAATCAACCACCCCACCCCTAACCCACTTTAACTGAAAGACTGCGAGGGCAAACAGATGGCCAAGAAACCTTCTCCCGTTGCAGGTGCAATGAAGTACCTGAAAGACAACGATATAAAATATGTCGACCTGCGCTTTACCGATCCGCGCGGCAAGATGCAGCACGTGACCCAGGACATTTCCACAATCGACGAAGACGTATGGGCCGATGGCCTGATGTTCGACGGTTCATCGATTGCCGGCTGGAAAGCCATCAATGAGTCGGACATGGTGTTGATGCTCGACCCCGAGTCCCTGCATATCGATCCGTTCTATGCCCAGAAAACCGCAGCGGTGTTCTGTGACATTCTTGAGCCGGGCAGCGGCGAGGCCTATGAGCGCGACCCGCGCACCACCGCCAAGAAGGCTGAAGCCTATGTGAAATCCACCGGCATCGGGGATACAATCACGGTCGGACCGGAAGCCGAATTCTTCCTGTTCGACGATGTGCGCTTTGCAGCTGAACCATACAATACCGGCTTCCGGGTGGACTCCACGGAACTTCCGTCCAACATGGATGCCGAGTATGAAATGGGCAATATGGGCCACCGTCCGCGCACCAAGGGCGGGTATTTCCCGGTAAACCCGGTTGACTCGGCTCAGGACATTCGCGGTGAAATGCTGGCCGCCATGGCCTCCATGGGCGTCACGGTGGAAAAGCATCACCACGAAGTTGCCGCCGCCCAGCACGAACTCGGGATCAAGTTCGAAACACTGACAAAGTGTGCCGATCAGCTGCAGATCTACAAGTATGCCATCCACAATGTTGCGCACCAGTACGGCAAGACGGCAACGTTCATGCCGAAGCCTGTGTTCGGCGACAACGGCTCGGGCATGCATGTGCATCAGTCCATCTGGAAAGGCGGCAAGCCATTGTTCGCCGGCAACCAGTATGCTGACCTGTCGGAAACCTGCCTGTACTACATTGGCGGTATCATCAAGCACGCCAAGTCGCTGAACGCTTTCACCAATCCGTCCACCAACTCCTACAAGCGTCTGGTGCCCGGTTATGAAGCACCGGTTCTGCTGGCATATTCGGCCCGCAACCGGTCAGCCTCGTGCCGCATTCCGTGGACAGCGTCTCCGAACGGCAAGCGTGTTGAAGTCCGCTTCCCGGATCCGACCGCCAACCCGTACCTGGCATTTTCCGCCATGGTGATGGCCGGCATGGACGGCATCATGAACAAGATCCACCCGGGCGATCCGATGGACAAGGACCTGTACGACCTGCCGCCGGAAGAACTGAAGAACATTCCGACAGTTTGTGCATCACTGCGCGAGGCCCTTGAGTCACTGGACGCTGACCGCGAGTACCTCAAGGCTGGCGGTGTGTTCTCTGACGATCAGATCGACGCCTATATCGAACTCAAGATGGAAGAAAACATGCGGTATGAAATGACACCGCATCCTGTCGAGTACGACATGTACTACTCGGTCTAGATCGACCTTTCCGACCGGCCCCGGGCCGGACCGACACGATGGGCTGGTTCCTGGTTTTCAACCTGGAGCCAGCCTTTTTTTGCCCGCACGAGACGCCAGGCGCCCTGCGCGTTAACCGGGACGTAACCAGAATGCGTTGTTATTGTCCCAATAGGCTCCCTATCCTGATTGCGAGGCTGGCGATGAACATGTTTTCAAAATTTGGCGTTTGCCTGATCTGCATGCTGGCATTGGTTCTGCTGGCAGTCACACCAAATTCAGCAACGTCAGACGTCAGCGTTGACTCATCAATCAAGCAGGCACCGCTGCCCCCGTCGACTTCCTAGCTCTTCCTATCCCTGCAGGATCTACCGGGACGGCTGATAACCGATAGCGTGAACCGCGGACCCGGAGACTGCTATTGCCAACGCGGGAATCCTGCTGCAGTTTCCACATTTTCGGACACTACAGGTTCCCCATCCATGACAGATGCAAGCGGCAAACGCTCTGAATTGCTGAGCGACTGGCGGTTGCTGTTGTTCGGCACGCTGGCGTCGCTTGCCTCCGCGCCCGGCCAGACCCTTGTCATATCCCTGTTCAATGCCGACATCCGTGCTGCCTTTAACCTCAGCCATGGCGATTTCGGCAATGCCTACATGATCGCTACGCTGG
>CAYRLR010000223.1:0-5066 GCA_964424975.1 uncultured Anderseniella sp. | reverse complement strand
GACCGGCTCACTGGCACGCTCCGACCGGTTGGCGAAATACAACCAGCTTATGCGCATCGAGGAAGAACTCGGCAGCCAGGCTATCTATGCGGGCCGCGGTATTCTGAAATAGAAGCTGTATTTGCATGGTGTCACTTCGGGTGCGGAAACTGACATTCAACAGGCCCCGGAAGAGGTGTTACATTGTCTGAAATAAACATGAGTGCATTTGCCCAGCAGATGGGTGTCAGCAAGAAATACAGAGACGGTGAGGTCATTTTCACGCGCGGTGATCAAGGCGATTGCATGTTCATCGTCCAGTCAGGTTCGGTTGAACTGAAGGTGGATGACAAGCTGGTTGACCGCTGTAGGCAGAACGACGCCATGGGTTACATGTCACTCATTGATGGGTCTGTGCGCAGTTCAACGGCAACAGCCAGTTCGGACACCGAGGTCTCCATCCTCAACGACCGCCATTTCCGTTACATGGTGGATGAGGTGCCGAACTTCGCCATGTATTTGCTGGACACAATGGCCCAGCGGATTCGCGGCATGGCCAAGGCGCTGGACTAGGGTCTGAGCCTGGCTGTCGACCGGCCAGTGGCTGGCGTCGGGCACGGTTAGCAAATCGTTAATGGCTTGGTGGCTAGTTTCGATTGCTGAAAGCGATGGATTCGCTGCAACCCAAAGATCTGGTCCTGCTTATGTTCAGATGTCCGAAACTGTTTGATGTGCTGGTGTGTGCCGGCTGTGTGGCCATGCTGTCCTTCTTCCATTGGCATGCGACCAAGGGTCCGCGCAGCCTGGCAAATCACGCTATTCAGGTGGCCAGTCTTGAATCGCGTAAAGTTGATCTTGCAAAAGTGAAAGCAACGCGTGATGCTATTGAAGCGCGCGTCAAGCTGATGCGGCCTGAAAGCGTTGACCCGGACATGGCATCGCAGTTGGTTCGCGAAATACTGGGATATGAGAAAAGTAACTCAATTGTAGTTATTTTACCGAATTAGCTCTCCCGTTATCCATGATTCTCTCGAAATAACCAAAATTAAGGTAATCAATCTTGATTGTTATCTTTGCTGGTGCCAGTTGTGTTATTGCAGATGGCAACCGGCCCCTTAAAGAGGGCTCATTATAATCTCTCAGGGAGGGGTCGAATGGCAAAAGCTGCCAAGAAAACGTCCGGTGACACCGGTGCAGCCGATAAGGCGGGCGCACAGTCCAATTCCACGTTCAGCAAGGACCAGGACCTCAAGGCCTATGAGGACATGCTGCTGATCCGCCGGTTCGAGGAAAAGGCCGGCCAGCTTTACGGCATGGGTCACATTGGCGGGTTCTGCCATCTGTATATCGGACAGGAAGCCGTTGTTGTCGGCATGGAAATGGCGATGGTGGACGGCGACCAGATGGTCACCTCCTATCGCGATCACGGTCACATGCTGGCCTGCGGCATGGACCCCAAAGGTGTCATGGCGGAACTGACCGGCAGGCAGGGCGGCTATTCGCGCGGCAAGGGCGGCTCGATGCACATGTTCTCCCGCGAGAAGGAATTTTATGGCGGCCACGGCATTGTCGGCGCCCAGGTGCCGATCGGTGCCGGGCTGGCATTTGCTGATAAATACAAGGGTAACGGCAAGGTGTCGGTTACCTATTTCGGCGAGGGTGCGACCAACCAGGGCCAGGTCTACGAGACCTTCAACATGGCGTCCTTGTGGAAACTTCCGGTGATCTTCGTCATCGAGAACAATGGCTATGCGATGGGCACGGCTGTGAAGCGCTCTGCCGCAATGGCTGAACAGTTGTTCAACCGTGGCTCGGTCTACGGCATTCCCGGTGAGCAGGTCGACGGCATGGATGTGCGCATGGTCAAGGAGGCTGCTGATCGCGCCACCGAGCATTGCCGGTCCGGCAAGGGTCCCTACATCCTTGAGATGAAAACCTATCGCTATCGTGGTCATTCCATGTCCGATCCGGCGAAGTACCGCTCGCGGGATGAAGTTCAGAAAATGCGCGAGGAACATGATCCGATCGAACAGGTCAAGCGCCGACTGAGCGGTGATCACGGGCTTGGTGATGATGACCTTAAAGCCATCGACGCGCGCATCCGCAAGATCGTGACGGAAGCAGCAGACTTCGCCCAGGCAGACGCGCTGCCTGACCCTGCGGAGTTGTGGACCGACATCTATGTGGAAGCGTGAGGGAAGGTAAAAAACATGCCAACGGAAATTTTGATGCCTGCCCTTTCGCCGACGATGGAAGAAGGCAAGCTTGCGCGCTGGCTGGTGAAGGAGGGCGACACCGTCACCTCCGGTGACATCATTGCAGAGATCGAGACCGACAAGGCGACCATGGAAGTCGAGGCAGTGGATGAGGGTGTCGTTGCCTCCATCGCGGTTGCCGAAGGCACCGAAGGGGTCAAGGTCAATACCGTGATCGCCGTTCTTGCGGTCGATGGCGAGGATGCGTCTGCGGTGAGCGCTGCGCCTGCCGCAGCACCGGCAGCCGAGGCTGCTGGCGCCGAACCTGCAGCCGAGCCTGCGCCAATGGCGGCTCCTGCAGTATTAAGTGCCGTGACTGCCTCTGATCCGGAAATTCCCGAAGGCACCGAGATGGTCCAGATGACGGTGCGTGAAGCGCTCAACTCTGCCATGGCGGAAGAAATGCGCCTGGACGACACGGTATTCCTGATTGGTGAAGAGGTGGCCGAATACCAGGGTGCCTACAAGATATCCCAGGGATTGCTGGAGGAGTTCGGTGACAAGCGGGTCATCGATACGCCGATTACCGAGCATGGATTTACCGGCATTGCGGTGGGCGCTGCGTTTGGCGGCCTGAAACCGATTGTCGAATTCATGACCTTCAACTTTGCCATGCAGGCGATCGACCACATCATCAATTCAGCCGCCAAGACGCTGTATATGTCGGGTGGCCAGATGGGTGCGCAGATGGTGTTTCGCGGGGCCAACGGCGCTGCCGCGCGCGTGGGAGCGCAGCACTCCCAGGATTATGCCAGCTGGTATGCCCACGTGCCGGGTCTGAAGGTAGTGATGCCGTACTCTGCAGCCGATGCAAAAGGCCTGCTGAAGGCGTCGATCCGCGACCCGAACCCGGTGATCTTCCTGGAAAATGAACTGCTCTATGGCCGGAAGTTTGATGTGCCGAAGCTGGATGACTGGGTGGTGCCGATCGGCAAGGCACGCATTGCGCGTGCAGGCAGTGATGTCACCATCGTGTCATGGGGCATGGGTATGGCGTATTCGATGGATGCAGCAGAAAAGCTGGCGTCTGAAGGCATCGAGGCTGAGGTCGTCGATCTGCGCTCGCTGCGGCCAATGGACATTCCAACCGTGCTGGAAAGTGTGCGCAAGACCAATCGTTGCGTCACGGTGGAAGAGGCCTGGCCGGTGTGTTCGGTGGGCTCTGAAGTCGCCGCGCAGATCATGACCCACGCGTTTGACTATCTCGATGCGCCGGTTGCCCGGGTCAACGGCAAGGATGTGCCGATGCCGTATGCCGCCAACCTGGAAAAGCTGGCATTGCCCAATGTGGACGAAGTTGTCGAGGCGGCCAAGTCCGTCCTGTACCGGTAAGGGGAGCGCAAGGACATGCCAACAGAAATCCTGATGCCTGCGTTGTCGCCAACCATGGAAAAAGGCAAGCTTGCCAAGTGGCTGGTGAAAGAGGGTGACACGGTCACCTCGGGAGACATTATCGCCGAGATCGAGACCGACAAGGCGACCATGGAAGTCGAAGCGGTTGATGAAGGCAAGATCGGCAAGATCCTGATCGCCGAAGGTACCGATGATGTACCGGTCAACACCACCATTGCCGTGTTGCTCGAAGAAGGTGAAAGTGCTGACGACATTACTGCCAGTGCAAGCGCTGCTGCGACGCCACCTGCACCTGCGGCATCCGCGGAGCCTGCGGCACCTGCAGAGCCTGCGGCAAAGCCAGCTGCGGCTGCATCTGCACCAGCAGCAGCCCCGGCGGCGGCTGCGCCGGCCCGCCAGCCCGATGCTCGTATCTTCGCATCACCGCTGGCGCGGCGCATCGCCAAACAGAACAATATCGACATCACGCTGTTGTCGGGATCCGGCCCGCACGGACGCATCATCAAGCAGGATGTGGACACCGCACTCAAGGATGGCGTGCTGGCGGCCCCGGCACCCGCGAGCAAGGCAGCTGGTGCTGCCGCACCGGCACCTGCCATGGCATCCGGCCCGTCTGACGACATGGTGCGCAGGCTGTTTGCGGAAGGCTCATTCGAGGAATTACCGCATGACGGTATGCGCAAGACGATCGCATCGCGCCTGACGGAGAGCCATCAGACCATTCCGGCCTATTTCATCTCGGTCGACTGCACCCTGGATGCCCTGCTGAAATCGCGCGCCGAGTTCAATGCGCTGGCGCCAACGGACAAGGATGACAAACCTGCCTACAAACTGTCGGTGAATGATTTCATCATCAAGGCACTGGCCCTGGCGCTGCGTGATGTGCCGACAGCCAATGCGTCTTGGACCTCGACCGCCCGGTTGCTGCACAAGCATAGTGACGTTGGCGTGGCTGTAGCCATCCCCGACGGGTTGATTACGCCGATTGTGCGGGAAGCTGAAATAAAGCCGCTGTCAATGATATCAGCCGAGGTGAAGGACATGGCGCGTCGCGCGCGTGACCGGAAACTGAAGCCGGAAGAATATCAGGGCGGCACCACTGCAGTGTCCAATCTGGGCATGTTCGGCGTCGACAATTTTACCTCGATCATCAACCCGCCGCATGCCTCCATCGTATCGGTCGGGGCAGGGGTGCAGAAGCCCGTGGTGAAAGACGGTGCAGTCGCCATTGCCACGATCATGACTGCGACGTTTGCGTTTGATCACCGCGTCATCGACGGCGCGCTCGGCGGTCAACTGGCAACCGCCTTCCGCCATTATGTTGAAAACCCCATGGCGATGCTGGTTTGATGAAAGCAAGCGGGCCTCGCCGATGAAAGCGGCAAACCAGTGTCCATGCAGGGAATACATGCGATCGTGTATCGAGTGGTTAGGTGGGTTGGATCCCCGTTGTCACGGGGATGACGGAAAATGGGAGAC
>CAYRLR010000222.1:0-5076 GCA_964424975.1 uncultured Anderseniella sp. | reverse complement strand
TCCGTCAGCCCTGAAGCTGCACCGAATGTCGCCACCATCATAGAAATCGGCTTCAAGAAGGGCGATGCGGTTTCCGTGGACGGCAAGGCCTTGTCACCTGCAACAGTGCTGGCAACCCTCAATGACCTTGGTCGCGATAACGGCATCGGCCGGCTCGATCTGGTCGAAAACCGGTTTGTCGGCATGAAATCGCGCGGTATTTATGAAACACCGGGCGGTACGATCCTGCTGGCGGCCCACCGGGCAATGGAATCCATCACACTGGACCGTCAGGCGGCTCACCTGAAAGACAGCCTGATGCCGCAATATGCCGAGATGATCTATAACGGCTTCTGGTTCGCTCCCGAGCGCGAAATGCTGCAGGCGCTGATCGACAAGAGCCAGGAAGATGTTGAAGGCACGGTCCGCCTGAAACTGTACAAGGGCAATGTCATCGTTATCGGTCGCAGTTCACCGAAATCACTTTATTCGGATGAACTGGTGACATTTGAAGATGATCGCGGTGCCTACGACCAGAAAGACGCCGAAGGCTTTATCCGGCTCAATGCACTACGCTTGCGGACCCTTGCAGCACGCAAACGTAATACCTAGATAATCATCAGATGAGATGAGTTCATCTGATCGGATAATGATGCTTGTTTTGAAAGTGATGGAGCAATTTCATTCATCTTAATGGATGGATAATGCTCCGGCAGTTACACTTTCTGCAAGGATGGTTGAACTGTCCGCTTCAATATGCGCCTTCCGCGCCAGTGATTGCTGTGTTAGACGCGCGGTTAATCCAACCGTTTTTAAAGTCCGGAAACCTTATGTCCCTGAGAAATATCGCCATCATTGCACACGTCGATCATGGCAAGACCACCCTGATCGACCGGCTGCTCGCGCAGTCCGGCACCATGCGTGACAATCAGCGCATGGCTGATCGCGCCATGGATTCCAATGACCTGGAGCGCGAGCGCGGTATCACCATCCTGGCAAAGGTCACTTCGGTCGACTGGCGCGGTGATCGCATCAACATTGTTGATACACCGGGCCACGCCGACTTCGGCGGAGAAGTGGAACGTATCCTGAACATGGTCGATGGTGCGATTTTGCTGGTAGACGCCGCAGAAGGCCCGATGCCGCAAACCAAGTTCGTGTTGCAGAAGGCGCTCAAGATCGGGCTTCGCCCTATCGTGGCGATCAACAAGATCGACAAGGATGAAGAACGCCACCAGGAAGTGATCAACGAGGTGTTTGACCTGTTTGCCGCACTGGATGCCGACAATGATCAGCTCGATTTTCCGATCCTGTACGGATCTGCCAAGCAGGGCTGGATGGCGCTTCAGCCGGATGGCCCCAAGGACGACATGACCCAGTTGCTGGATCTTGTGGTCAAGCATGTGCCGGAGCCGACCGTGGAAGACGGGCCGTTCCGCATGCTGTCCACCACAATCGAGGCCAACCCCTATCTGGGCCGTATTCTCACTGGCCGCATCACCTCGGGCGCAGTGAAGCCCAACCAGACGATCAAGGCGCTGAACCGTGACGGCAAGGTGATAGAGCAGGGACGTATTTCAAAGGTGCTGGCGTTCCGCGGTCTCGAACGTATCCCGGTTGAAGAAGCCTGCGCCGGTGACATTGTTGCCCTGGCCGGTTTGTCCAAGGCGACCGTTGCAGACACCTTGTGCGCTCCTGAAGTGACCGAGGCGATCGCAGCACAGCCGATCGATCCGCCGACATTGTCAATGACATTTCGTGTCAATGACGGACCGCTTGCAGGCAAGGAAGGTGACAAGGTGCAAAGCCGCGTCATTCGTGACCGCCTGTTGAAGGAAGCAGAAGGCAATGTAGCGCTGCAGATTACGGACCTCGACGGTGAAGCCTATGAAGTGTCGGGTCGCGGCGAATTGCAGCTGGCAATCCTGATCGAGACAATGCGCCGTGAAGGCTTTGAATTGACTGTCGGTCGTCCGCGCGTGGTGATGCAGGTGGATGAAGCAACAGGCCAGCGTCTGGAGCCTGTGGAAGAAGTCATCATCGACGTCGATGAGGAATTTTCCGGTGCAGTCGTGCAGAAACTGTCCGAACGCCGCGCTGAGCTGAAAGACATGCGGCCATCAGGTGCAGGACGCCAGCGCCTGGTATTCCATGCGCCGACCCGCGGCCTGATCGGCTACCAGAGCGAATTGCTGACCGATACCCGCGGTACGGCCATCATGAACCGGTTGTTCCATAATTATGCGTCGCACATGGGCCCGATCCCGTCGCGTCATACCGGCGTGTTGCTGTCCACCGGCGATGGTGAGGCAGTGGCGTACGCCTTGTGGAAACTGGAAGACCGCGGACCGATGTTCGTGGAACCCGGCATGAAGGTATACAACGGCATGATTGTCGGCGAACACACCCGCGGCAATGATCTTGAGATCAATGTGCTGAAAGCCAAGCAGCTGACCAACATGCGCGCCTCGGGCAAGGATGATGCGGTGTTGCTGACACCGCCCATTCGCATGACGCTGGAAAAGGCCCTGAGCTATATTACCGATGATGAGCTTGTGGAAGTCACGCCCAAGTCGATCCGGTTGCGCAAGGCCATTCTCGATGTGCATGAACGCAAGCGGGCGTCACGGCGCGGTGACGAGGCGCTCAGCGCCTAGAGCAACATGGGTTCAGTTGAACCCATGAACCTGATCTGGATCAAGAGTTACAAGAATTCGCCCCGATTATCGTTCACACATGTGAAGTGATCATCGGGGCGATTGTGATCAAGCTGATCAGTAACATCCGGGTCAACCCGGCAACAGCAAGGTTTTACAATCATGGCAAATGAACAGGACATCAAACCGGCACTGGTGAACTGGGACGGGCTGCACGGTCTTCCTGATTTTGCTGCGATCGGGGATGGTGATTTCAAGACCGCGTTTGTTGCCGCCATGGAGTCTCACCTGGGTGAGGTCGCGGCAATCGCCGACAACCCGGCACCTGCGGAGTTTGCAAACACCATTGACCTGCTGGAATTGTCCGGCAAAGCCTTGCGCAGAGTGCAGGCCTTGTTCTGGCACAGGGCGGGCACGGACAGCACACCGGCCATTCAGGCACTGGAACGTGAGATCGGACCGGAACTGGCAAAACACCAGTCGGCCATTTTCATGAATGACCGGCTGTTTGCCCGGATTGATGCGCTGCATGAGAAGCGCACGCAAACCGGTCTGTCATCCGAACAGATGCGGGTGCTGGAACAGCACCACAAGAGCTTCGTGAAACAGGGTGCAAAGCTGGCGCAGGCGGAAAAGCAGACCCTTGCCGGGATCGATCAGCGGCTGGCGGCACTGGCTGCACAGTTCGGGCAGAACGTCCTGGCTGACGAAAAAGACTGGGTGCTGGTGCTGGAAACCGAAGACGACCTTGCCGGATTGCCGGACAGCCTGATTGCGTCCATGGCGGAAGCTGCGGTACAACGCGGCCATGAAGGCCGGCATGCGGTTACGCTGTCGCGCTCGATCATTGAACCATTTCTGGTGTCATCATCGCGGCCCGATTTGCGGCAGACTGCTTTTGATGCCTGGGCGGCACGCGGCCAGAATGGCGGTGAACACGACAATGCTGAAATCGTTGCCGAAACACTGAGACTGCGCGCCGCGAAAGCCCGGCTCCTGGGCTACGATAGTTTTGCAGCGCTGAAACTCGATGGCACCATGGCGAAAAGCCCCGGGGCCGTGGAAGACCTGCTTGGCAAGGTTTGGCCGGCCGCCATTGCAAGCGCTGCGGACCATGCAGCATTGCTTGAAAAAATGGCGACTGAAGAAGGTCACAACGAACCTTTGAAAGCGTCTGACTGGCGCTATTATACGGCGAAGCTGCGCGAACGTGAGTTCGATCTGGATGAAGCTGCGGTCAAGCCCTATTTCCAGCTGGAAAACATGATCCAGGCGGCGTTTGATGTTGCCGGACGGTTGTTCGGCCTGTCATTCAACGAGCTTGGCGATGTGGCCGGCCCGCACCCGGACGCCAGGGTTTTCGAAGTTCGCAACAGGTCCGGCGACGTCAGCGGTGTTTTCATTGGCGACTATTTCGCCCGTTCATCCAAACGCTCGGGCGCGTGGATGAGCCTGATGCAGAAGCAACACCGGCTCAATGGTGGCCAGATCCCCATCGTGTTCAACGTGATGAATTTTGCCAAACCGGCCAAGGGATCGCCGGCCCTGCTGTCGCTGAATGATGCGCGCACGCTTTTCCATGAATTCGGCCATGCCTTGCACGGGCTTTTGTCCAGCGTGACTTACCCGTCTGTTTCAGGCACATCGGTTTCGCGGGATTTTGTCGAGCTGCCATCGCAGTTGTACGAGCACTGGCTGACGGTGCCGGAAATTCTGCAGAAACATGCGGTTCACGTGGAAACCGGTGAAGCCATGCCGCAGGAACTGCTGGAAAAGGTGCTGTCTGCGCGCACGTTTGATGCCGGTTTCAGTGCGGTTGAGTATACCTCGTCGGCGATTGTCGATATGCGGTTCCATCAGGCCTCGCGCGATGACAAGGCCAGTATTGACCCAATCGGTTTTGAAGCCGATGTGCTGGCTGAGCTTGGCATGCCCGACGCCATCATCATGCGCCATCGCACGCCGCATTTCCTGCACGTGTTCTACGGCGATGGGTATGCTGCAGGCTACTACAGCTACATGTGGTCTGAAGTGCTGGATGCAGACGCGTTCAACGCGTTTGAAGAGGCAAGCGACCCGTTTGATCCGGCGCTGGCAAAACGGCTTGAACAGCACATCTATTCATCCGGGGATTCGGTTGATCCGGAAGCGGCTTACACGGCTTTTCGTGGCCGGATGCCGACGGCTGATGCCATGCTGGAAAAGCGCGGCCTGACCCCGGCCTGACCGGAGCAGGTCAGCCCGGACTTCCCGACAGGCTGCCGCGCGAGCCATGAAATTCCGCCTGGTCTGTGCCGCAGACGAAGTCTGATGCCAGGCTGTCGGCCACTTCACGTGCCAGCACATTGGCATTCCTGTTGGCCAGTGCATCGACATAGCCCACCACGCAGGCCTGTCTGTCGGCCTGCTGGCCAACCCGCGACACCACAAGCACCTGCCC
>CAYRLR010000221.1:0-5088 GCA_964424975.1 uncultured Anderseniella sp. | reverse complement strand
GATGTAGCGGCTGCCGAAAAACTCCCCGGCGTGGTCAAGGTGATCGACCTGGGGACCGGCTATGGCGTGGTGGCAAACAACACCTGGACAGCCTTCAAGGCAGCCGATCTGGTCAAGCCCGAATGGGGCGAAGCGTCCTATCCCGCAACGACCGATGCGATTTTTGCCCGCATCGATGCCGCGCTGAAAGCCGGTGGCGGCTTCGACATGCGCGATGACGGCGACGCGCCCGGCATGATTGCGGCCGCGTCGGGCAAGGTCATCAGCGCGCGCTACACCGCGCCGTACCTGGCGCACGCCACCATGGAGCCGATGAATGCCACCGCGCAGTGGACGGACGGCAAGCTTGCCGTGTGGAGCGGCAATCAGTCGCCAACCTCGATCGTTTCCCAGGCCGCCTCGGTGTTCAATCTGTCGACCGGCGATATCTCGGTTCACTCCACCTATCTCGGCGGCGGGTTCGGCAGGCGGTTTGAAACCGACTTTTCCATACTGGCAGCCCGCATTGCCCGGGAAATGGACGGCAAACCGGTGCAGGTCACATGGACGCGTGAAGAAGACATGCGCCATGACATGTATCGGCCGGGCGCGATTTGCGAGGCATCTGCGGTCATTGATGATGACGGCGTGCCGTCGATCGGGTTCAGGGCGGCAGGCCAGTCGCCCATAGTGTCGGTTTTCGGACGCCTTGCAGGGTCCATTACGCCGCCCGGCAATGACAAGACCATTGTGGACGGTCTGTGGGACCAGCCTTATGCGCTGGCCAATTACCGGGTCACCGGCATTCCCGTGGACATGGATCTTCCGGTTGGTTTCTGGCGATCGGTGGGCCATTCACACAATCCGTTTTTCCATGAAAGTTTCATCGACGAAATTGCGCATGCTTCGGGTCAGGATCCGCTGGAGATGCGCCTGACACTCATGCAACCGTATCCAGCCGCGACCGGGGCTGTTCGAGCGGTCAGGGACATGTCGGGATGGGGAACGCCGCTTTCCGCCGATGGTGTAAAGTCACGCGGGCGTGGCGTGGCGTTCTGCCTGTCGTTCGGAACATGGGTTGCCCAGGTGGTCCAGGTCGCCGACACCGACGACGGCATTCGCATCGAGAAGGTCTGGTGCGCGGCTGATTTCGGCACTGCGCTCGATCCGACAAACCTTGAAGCCCAGATGATGTCGGGGATCATTTTCGGCCTGTCTGCCGCCATGGGGCAGGAGATCACGTTTGCAGACGGTGCTGCCGAACAGGGTAATTTCGACACTTATGATGCCATGCGCATGAACCAGGCGCCGCAAATCGAGGTGCGTGTTCTTGCAACCTCCGGCAAGATGGGCGGTGCCGGGGAACCGGGCACACCGCCATCGCTGCCGGCACTTGCCAATGCGATATTTGCCGCAACCGGCAAGCGCATCCGGCAACTGCCCTTGTCGAAGGAAGTTACGTTCGCCTAGTTGAGGGGCTCAAGACTCTGTTCAGGTTTCTTACGCAAGATAATTGCATTCCATGCCAAGCAGGTTCACAATCTGCATGGAGAGGGAATCCGCAATCAAAGGAAACCACAATGTTGAAATTTACAAAACCAGTTCTAGCCCTGTCTGCCGTGGCATTCAGTGTCTTCGCGCTGATGTCACCTATCGAGTCTGCCTCAGCACGAACCGTGTCGTCGAATCCGTTCCTGCAATCATCTGAAGCCGGTCCGGCGGGGCAAAAATTGCAAAAAGTGGCCCAAAGCCGAAGATACAACCGGCGTCGGCATGGACATCGTACCCGGGGACGCCGGGGACGCAACCGGCATTACTACAATGGCTATTGGTATGCAGTTCCCTTCTGGCTGGGTGCTGCTGCGGCTGCTGATGCATACGACCGTGATGATGATTACCGCGATGACAGCTATCGCGGTGGCGGACGCTGCGAACAGAAAGCCGATGCCTGCGCAGCGAACTGGGGCCGCAGTGGTCCTGACTTCGATGGCTGCATGAAATACGAAGGTTGCGACTAGATCATCATCTGAACAGACGCCTGGTCATCAGGATCAGACCGTGGCACCCTCACATGTGAGGGTGCCATTTTTATTTTTGCCAGAAAAGCACCCTAAAGCGCATCAGGTCCCGTCTCGCCGGTGCGAATGCGCAGGGCGTTTTCAAGGTCCAGCACGAATATCTTGCCATCGCCGATCTTGCCGGTGTGGCCGGCCTGGGTGATGGTTTCGACGACCTTGTCGGCTATCTCGCTGTTGACGGCAATCTCGAGCTTCACCTTTGGCAGATAGTGAACGGTGTACTCGGCGCCGCGATAGATTTCCGAGTGCCCGCCCTGGCGGCCAAAACCCTTGACCTCGGTTGCAGTCATGCCGGCCACTCCAGCGTCTGACAGGGCCTCGCGGACCGCGTCAAGCCGGTGCGGCTGGATAATGGCTATGATGAATTTCATCGTGCAAACTCCTGCATCCAATGGGGGGCAATTCTGGATTCAATCAGTAATTGTAACCGGTTTCGCCATGTGATGCGAGGTCCAGACCCTCGCGTTCCTCATCAACGCTGACCCGCAGGCCGGTGGTTGCCTTGATGACCATGACAATGATCACGCTGACGATCGCGCAGTAAGCCGCGACTGCTGCAACGCCGGTGAGCTGTACGACGAACTGGCTGGCGGCGGTCGTGCCTTCATCAAGGCCGATGCCGCCGAGACCGGCAGCCATCAGCACGGCGGTGAGCAGCGTGCCGGTTGCGCCGCCGACACCATGCACGGCCATGACATCCAGCGAGTCATCAATCCGCATGCGGTTGCGGATCAGTTCCACTGCCAGGTAACAGATCACGCCGCCTGCAAGGCCGCAGGCCAATCCGCCGACGGGTCCGACAAAGCCGGAAGCAGGCGTGATCGTGGCAAGGCCCGCGATGGTGCCGGTGACGGCGCCGACCAGGCTCGGTTTGCCAAACCGCGCCCACTCGATGCCAATCCAGACCAGCGTTGCGGTTGCTGCCGATACGTGGGTGACCAGCATGGCCATGCCAGCATCAGCGCCGGCAGACAGTGCGCTGCCGGCATTGAAGCCGAACCATCCGACCCACAGCATTGAAGCGCCGACCATTACCATCCACGGGGCATGCGGTGGCTGGACATGAGACGGAAAACCACTGCGTGCGCCCAGCATGACCGCCAGTACGATAGCGGCCACCCCGGCGGTGACATGAACCACGATACCACCGGCAAAGTCCTTGACTCCCATGCTGGCGAGCCAGCCGCCGCCCCAGACCCAATGTGTCACCGGTGCGTAGACCAGCAACAGCCACAGGGTACAGAACAGCAATACAGCGGAAAACCTGATCCGCTCGACGAACGCGCCGACGATCAGGGCCGGGGTGATAATGGCGAAGGTCATCTGGAACATGAAGAACAGGCTTTCGGGAATGCCGGTTCCCTCGAAAACCTGGCCGCGCGTCACGCCGGCCAGCATCATTTTGCCCAGCCCGCCGACCCATGCAGTACCTTCTGCAAATGCCAGTGAGTATCCGGCCACCAGCCAGAGTAGCGACATGAGCGCGGCTATCGAAACACACTGCATCAGAACCGACAGGATGTTGCGCGACCTGACCAGGCCTGCATAAAACAGCGCCAGTCCCGGCAACGTCATGAACAGAACGAGTGCTGTTGCGGTGAGAATCCAGGCCGTATCGGCGCCATTTAGCATTTTTGTTGCCCTTCTGCAGGTTCAAATTTGCCGAAGGTTTAATCAAATGCGGCGCACGCGCAAAGCAATTCTGCATGATTTCCATGCATAATCGTCTGTCTCTGATGCTATTTACTTCAAGTGTTTAAAAAACAGGCAATTGCCTAGCGCAAACGCTCAAGAATTGACACGTAATTGGCAACGGCAGCGCCGCCCATATTGAAGATGCCGGCAAGCTGCGGTGCCTTCAGCTGCATGTCCCCGGCGGTTTCGGTCAGTTGCATGGCCGCCATGATATGCATTGAAACGCCGGTGGCGCCAATCGGGTGGCCCTTGGATTTCAGCCCGCCGGACGGGTTCACCGGCAGCTTGCCATCCTTGGCGGTCCAGCCCTCGGCAATGGCGCGTGCACCCTGGCCTTTCGCGGTCAGTCCCATGGCTTCGTATTCTATCAGCTCGGCGATGGTGAAGCAGTCATGGGTTTCCACGAATGACAGGTCGTCCAGCGTTGTGCCTGCCTGCTGGTGGGCCTTGCCCCAGGCCTGTTCACAGCCCTCGAACGCAACAATATCGCGTTTCGCCATCGGCAGGTAATCCTGCGCATGGGCGGCTGCGCGAAAATGCACGGCCTTGGGAAAGCGCAGTGCGGTTTCAGTGTCGGTCATGACAATGGCTGCCGCACCATCCGACACCAGCGAGCAATCGGTTCTGCGAATGGCGCCGATCACGGTCGGGTTCTTGTCGGAAATCGTGTTGCAGAACTCGTAGCCGAAATCCTTGCGCATCTGGGCATAGGGATTGTGCACACCATTGGCATGGTTCTTGGCAGCAATCCGCGCCATGGCTTCCGACTGATCGCCATAGCGCTGAAAATACAGGTCCGCGATACGGGCAAACACGCCGGCAAATCCGCCCGGCGTATCCGCCTCGGTCTTGCGGTAGGATGCATTGAGCAGCACATCGCCGATCACGGCGCCCGGTGCCGACGTCATCTTTTCAGCGCCCACCACAAGCACAAAGCGGGATTTCTTGGAGGCAAGATCGTTGAGTCCCATATGGACCGCGGCAGATCCGGTGGCGCAGGCATTTTCAACCCGGGTTGCAGGTTTGAAGCGCAGGGCAGGATCGGCCTCCAGCGCAAAGGATGCCGGAAAAGACTGTTTTTCAAACATGCCGAAATTGCCGACATAGATGGCATCAACCTCCTCAAAACCAATACCGGCATCCTGCACGGCCTGCTTGCACACGGTTGCCAGCAGGCTTTCAAGATCACTGTCTTCGAGTTTGCCGAACTGTGAATGCGCCCAACCGATGATTGCCGACATGTCTACGTCTCCTGCTAAAGTGTTATCTAGGGTCAGGACCCATTAATGTTATCCATTCTGCGGGAGGATATTTTGCCTGTGACAAGGCGAAAGGG
>CAYRLR010000220.1:0-5099 GCA_964424975.1 uncultured Anderseniella sp. | reverse complement strand
GTTCCGGAACGCCCCAGGCAAAGCGCGCCGCAAGTCGCTACAGGCAGCGTATTTGAGGCCATTGGCATTATTTACAGGGACCCGGTGTTCTGGCGCTTGGCCC
This sequence comes from uncultured Anderseniella sp., assembly GCA_964424975.1. Taxonomy (GTDB): domain Bacteria; phylum Pseudomonadota; class Alphaproteobacteria; order Rhizobiales; family Aestuariivirgaceae; genus Anderseniella. The sequence goes on along the minus strand of CAYRLR010000220.1, from coordinate 4,996 downwards.
CTTTGTTGCGCTGACGGCAGGTACCCACGTCGGTATCCAGACATTGTGGGCCGGACCGTGGATCAGGGACGTCGCCGGCATGGACCGCGACGCGGTGGCGCAGGTCCTGGGCCTGCAGGCAATCGGCTTCCTGGTCGGCACCTTGATGATCGGCTATGTCGCTGACTGGCTCGGCCGTCGCGGAATTGGCCTGATCACCTGCATGACCGGTTTCATGCTGGTGTTCATGGCGATCCAACTGGCTATCCTGTTGGAGCCGGTGGCCATGACGCCTGCAGTGTGGTTTGTCTTCGGCATGTTCGGCCAGGCGGGAATCCTGGCCTATGCATGGCAGGCGCAGTATTTCGGCAACCATCTTGCCGGTCGCTCGAACGGCTGTCTCAACACGCTGGTGTTCGGCATCGCATTTGCCTCGCAATATCTCATCGGCGCGATTATTGATATGTGGCCGGTCACGGCTGCCGGCGGTTATGATCCTGTCGCCTACCAGGTGTCGTTCGGACTGTTCCTGGCGCTTCAGGCGCTGGCATTTGTATGGTTTTTGCTGGGTGTGCCGTCCGCACACCTGAAAAGGAAAGAGACATGATCAATCCTGTGCTGGTGGAAGTGACCCGCGGCGGAATAGTTGAAAGCCGGCATGCAGGGGCCTACGCAGTCGTCGGTCCGCGCGGTGAGCTGATTGCATCGGCTGGAGATATTGACCGACCCGTGTTTCCCCGCTCGGCCATCAAGGCATTTCAGTGTCTGCCGGCAGTTGAAGCAGGTGTCGTCGAAGCCTACGGCATGAGCGACGAGGAAATTGCCCTGGCCTGCGCTTCCCACAATGGTGAGCCCGAGCATGTCCGGGTGGCGCGTTCGGGGCTGGCAAAAGCCGGTGTCAGCGAACAGGCCTATGAATGCGGTAGCCAGTGGCCGGACCCCGGCGAAGTATCGCGCGCCATGGCGGTCGCCGGTGAACAGGCGGGCCAGGTGCACAACAATTGCTCGGGCAAACACGCCTTCATGCTGGCATTTGCCGCCCGGCTGGGTGTGGACCTGAAAGGCTATGTGAAGCGTGATCACCCGGTGCAGCAGGCCATCGAGAAGCTGATCGGTGAAATGTGTGACTATGATCTCGCCAGCACGGCGTGTGGGATCGATGGCTGTTCTGTGCCGACATGGGCGGTGCCGCTGCGCAATATTGCACTGGGGTTTCAACGTTTTGGCTCAGGCGAAGGTTTGACTGAAGACCGCGCTGAAGCCAGTCGGCGGATCATTGCGGCAGTTCGCGCGCATCCCTTCATGGTGGCCGGCAGTAAACGGTTTTGCACCGAGCTGATGACCGCCGTGCCGCGCGCGTTCGTCAAGACCGGTGCAGAAGGGGTATTTTGCGCCACCATTGCCCATGCCGGCATCGGCATTGCGCTGAAATGCGACGATGGCGGAAGCCGGGCCGCCGAAGCCATCCTGGCCGCGGTGATGGCCTCGCTGGATTGCTGGACCGATGAGGAGCGGGCACTGCTTGCGGGCATGTCGCGCGTGGCCATGAACAACCGCAATGGCATTGAAACCGGTGAGATCAGGGCACTGCAACGGCAATGGAAAAGCGCCAGTTGACGTTTTCATACCTGATTCTGGCGTAAACCGGCGAGGAACCTGCCTGAAAACGCGCATTGTATTGGTTGTCTGTATCACTCTGAAAACGAGGCATCCGACCATGACCGTTCTTGACCAGGATATGATTGCAAACGTGCTGCGCCCGATTGAGGCGGCCAACGGGTTGCCCAACGCATTTTATACCGACCCTGACGTGCACGAGGCAGAAAAGCGGGTGCTGTTTGCCGCCACCTGGGCCTGCATGGGATTTGCCAAGGATGTGCCCAACAAGGGCGATGCCAACCCGGTGACGTTTCTGGGACAACCTTTGCTGGTGGTTCGCGCAGAAGATGGTGAGGTCAGGGTTTTCCAGAATGTCTGCCGGCATCGCGGCATGATCCTGGTGGAAGAAAAAACCACGCTGCGGTCGACCATTCGCTGCCCGTATCACTCCTGGTGTTATAATTTCGACGGCTCCTTGCGCACCACCCCGCATGTGGGCGGGCCGGGCAAGAACCTGCATGAGTGCATCAAACGCGAGGAACTGGGCCTGATCGAGGTGCGCTCGCACATCTTCATGGACACCATCTTCGTCAATCTCGACGGCAAGGCCCCTGCATTCGAAGTTCATGCCGCCAGCCTGCTCGAGCAATGGAAAGAGTTTGCGGACAAGCCGTTGTATCATGGCGGACCAGACTCATCGTTCAGCCTTGAGGTGAATTGCAACTGGAAGCTGGCGGTGGAGAATTATTGCGAAAGCTATCACCTGCCGTGGATCCACCCCGGGCTGAATTCCTATTCCAGGCTGGAAGATCACTATCACATCATGCAGCAGGGCGAGTATTCAGGGCAGGGTACGGTTGTCTACAATCCGAAGCTGGATGACACCAAGCGCGCTTTTTCCAATTTCGATGATCTGTCGGACAAGTGGGACACTGGCGCGGAGTATATCTCGTTTTACCCGAACGTCCTGTTCGGCGTGCATCGCGATCACTTCTACGCCATCATGCTGGATCCGCAGGGCAATGGCAAAACCATCGAGCGTATCGAGATCTACTATACATCGCCCGATATGTGCAGCGATGACATGGCCGACCTGCGTCGGAAGAACGCGAAGATGTGGAAGGACATTTTTGTCGAGGACATTTTCGTCGTGGAAGGCATGCAGCGCGGCAGGTCCGCATCGCTTTATGACGGCGGCAAGTTTTCGCCTGTCATGGATCCGCCGACACATCTGTTTCACGAATGGGTCGCTGCCCGCTTTGCCGGCAAATGATCGACGAACAGCACCTGCAGCACGACATGCTGCGGGCTCATGAACAAGACGACCTGAAGGCGCTGCCGCCGCTGTATCTGGACGCTGCCCGCTTGCGCGAAAGCCAGGGCGACATTGATGCAGCCTGTTTCTTCTACACGCATGCCTATGTCTATGCGCTTGACTGTGGCGACCGGCAGGTGGCCGAAGCCGCGCACTCCAGTCTGTCGAGCTATGGGCGGGACAGGTAATACCAAAGGAACTGATTATTGAATCATTTGATGGGTCAATGATCAGTTCCTTTGGTATAAGGCCGGCGGCTCACGATACCAACGCGGCAGGGCAGGCTACGCAGGTGTACTTCAGGTTTGCCGGTCAGGAACCGGAAACCAGGGAAACGGTGGTCACTCCAACGGCTGCAAGCGCTGCCCATACGGCGAGTTTCTGCGGCGCTGCAGGAGCCGGTTGATCCGACATTTCCAGCAACCAGAGTTCCTGTTCTTTTTCCGATTTCATTGTCTCTTCCTCGTTTGTCTGCGTAGGGCAATATCCATCCGCACGGATGGATAAATATGCTGCAGATCAGGGCCGTTGCGATTGGCCCTGATCCGGCTTGGCTCATGCTTCGGTAACGCACCATATGGGGTGAGGGATCACCGGTTTTGACGGGGGGAAGAACAACAGTTCATCAACAATATGTGATTGTTGTTTGAAGGCTTTTCGGGACCTGTGACACCATGTCGGCCGGCAGTGTTTGCGCCCCGGATTCAACCTGCTTTCTCGTTCCACCCTCCCGTCAGGCCCGTTACCTTGCTGACGCGATGTCTGCATTGCGGTTTGGCATGAACGCACATCATGGCCTGGCGTATCAGGTCACCAGAATTTGGGCGCCTGGTTCTACCCGGTCATAGAGATCGATGGCGTCCTGGTTGATCAACCGCACGCAACCGCTCGAGACCGCCTTGCCGATAGAGCCCGGTTCGTTGGTACCGTGCAGGCGATAAAGGGTGTCCACCTTGCCTTCAAAGATGTACAGCGCCCGTGCGCCGAGTGGATTTTCAAGGCCCGGCGGCATGCCACCATTGCGCACGCTCCACTTTTCCAGCTTCGGATCGCGGACAATCATCGTGTCCGGCGGGGTCCACTTCGGCCACGGCCGTTTCCACGCTACCCGCGCCCGTCCCGACCATTCGAAGCCCGCACGTCCCAGCCCCACGCCGTAGCGCATGGCAGAACCTGCAGGCTCAACCAGGTACAGATAGAAATCACTGGTATCCACGATGAGCGTTCCGGGTTTTTCGCCTGAATCATGGCTCACCCGGGTGCGCCGGAACTGCGGTGCCAGTATGGCCGGATCGATAGCCGGCAGGGGAAACCGTTCACCAGGCCGCGCAGAGTAGTTGGTTGCGAAACTGTCGTCCGGCGCAAGGCCAGGCGCCGGCGCCTGAGCTATGGGCGCGTAGCTGTCTTTCGGAATTGTCTTACAGCCGGTAAGCGCCAGTGCGGCGAATCCGGTGCTGATTTTGGCGAAATGTCGCCGTGATAGGGATGTCGGCATTACTGGAATATCCTGAATGTTACAGACCTCACCCGTTGCTCGTAGTCTGGAAAGAAAACGGGGTTGGTCATCGATGATGATGTCGTTGATCACATGGGCAGTTTGCTCTGCCATTGGTCTGCGCAGCCAAACCGTCCGGCAGCACGCAGACACACGCAACATGCACGCGAAGTCAGGCTCGCGGAGGCGGCAGATCGACTGGGCGCATGGGGGACACGGTGATTGTGTCACGTACCGGGAGGAGAGGATCTTCAAGCGCAGCAACTGAGCCCACGGCTGCTTTGCCAATCACAGCTTTACAATCCGATTTATGTGACTGCCGCAGGTTGCCGGCAACGTCGTGATTGTCTGCACAATCAGGAGCTTCAACAACGCCCACCGAGATCCCGGCAGGCAGAAGGAGTTCCGAGAAGCTGTCCGTGGTTGCGGTGATATAGGCGGGCGCTCGCTCGAAGTGTTTCAGCGACACAGCTGCGACCAGCGCAAATATCAGCAGAATTCGTACCATGACTACGGCATAGAGGTGCGCGCCTGACAATTCTACACCACTGTAATCACTCTGTCGTGAGCCCCCGGCATCCATGGGCGTTGATCAGGTGGCTGAGCGT
>CAYRLR010000219.1:0-5101 GCA_964424975.1 uncultured Anderseniella sp. | reverse complement strand
TTCGCCTGGAGCCAGCGTGACGGACGTTTCATCTGATTGCGGCTCATATTGGTCCTGGCCATCATGTGCGTAGGCCGGGGTTGCAATGAGCGATGCAAAGAACTGGCCGAGGTAACTTGACCGCTGACCGCTTGCGGTTGGCTTTACCGTGGCCGGTGCCTTGGAACTGCGTTGCCGGTCTGCTTCGGCTTCTTCAGCGAGCTGCGATTTGATCTCGCCCATTTGCTTCAACCCCAATACTTTACCGACACCGGTCGGGTCGATATTGTACTCGGACGGCAGAACAACCGTCACGAGTAGAGTTGCCGCTACGCCGGCTGCAACAAGTGTCGATTTCAGCAGTTGAGCGGAACTTGGCAACTCTGACTTGGGTGGAACAGGAGTGTTGTACATTTTCTACCTCTTTCAGACTTATGCGACGGCGTATCCGGTCAGCTGATATCCCATCAGCATGAACCCGGCCGTCATGATCACCACGTTTGCCGTGTACGCGTGTGTGGTGAAGGTGGAAGAACGCCGCCAGTAGCTCATGATGATGAGCATCACGGCGAGTGCGGAGATTTGCCCGAGTTCAACTCCGACATTGAACGCCAGCAGGTTTGGCACCAGGCCGTAAGGTGCGATGTCGTAGTCAAGTATTTTAGTCGCCAGGCCCAGGCCATGGAACAGACCGAATATCAAGGTGGCCAGCCTGGTACTGGGCTGGAAGCCAAACCATCGCTGGAACGCACCGAGGTTGTCCAACGCCTTGTAGACTACCGACAGTCCGATAATGGTGTCGATCAGATGGGCATTGAACTGCCAGCCGAAATAGACACCACAGATCATTGTCAGGGAGTGCCCAAGAGCAAAAAGGCTGACATAGACCGCAACGTGTTTCAGGCGATACAGAAAGAATACGACGCCCAGCAGAAACAACAGATGATCGTATCCGGTAACCATGTGCTTGGCGCCCAGATACAGGAAGGGCACAAGGTGCGGGCCAACGATTTCCTGGATGTAGCCCTTGTCACCTTCCGTGACATTATGGGCCAGCGCGTCAGCTGCGAACATGGGCAGCACAAGTAGTGACAGCGCCAGCGCCATCAACAACCTGGCCTGAAATCTCACGGTACCTGTTTCAAATCGAGACAAGCTGCAGCGCATTTTTCTCTCCAATTGCATGATTGAAGTGAGTATTGCAAGCAAAGTGCCAATCAAGCCGCGTTGTGAAGCAGGCGCGTTTGGAGTTTTGATGGGTGATCGGAAGTGTCCGGGGAGAGTGCCGTGGCACGCCTCACTCTGCTGCTACGGATGCCCGGCGCGCCATACGAACCGTGTGGCCGTCAAGCTGCAATGGCTGACCAGTGGCCGCGCACTCGTGATCTGGCAGAATGTCTTGTGATGGCCACAGGCCGGTTTCCATCCCGTCCGCATATCCTGCCGGCAGGTGTTCTGTCCTGATACGCTGCGCTGCAGTCCGGGCATCGAATTCAATTGCATGATGAGTTATGCCGAGACCGTCAGGTCCCGGCGTCAGCACGGATGCCCACACCCGGCTGGTCCCGTCATTGGCGGGCATGCCCAGCGCGCCGGAATTGTGCCAGCAGCGATTGCCGATGCGCCTGGTAAATGGAATGCCGGTGTGTCCGGCGATCACCAGGTCAGCAGTCGCCGCATCCAGTTCGCGTTCAAACTCGGCTTCGCACAATGACGCAAACATGAAACGATTGGTCTGGTGCACCGAGCCGTGCACCACTCGTGCCCTGATGCCGCCGGTTGAAAAGGCCAGTTGCTGCGGCAAACCCGCCATCCACTGCCTGCTGCTTGCCGACAGGGTTGCCAGAGAGTGCCCATACCAGCGCGCAGACGCTGCATCGCAGGCAGAGCCTTCTGCAAAACCGCAACCGCAATCGGCAGCGCCTTGCGCGATCTGCTCTTCCACATTGCCCATAATGGCGTGCCAGCCGCGCGTTGCAATGAACTGCACCGACGCTTCCGTGTCCGCGCAATAGGCAACCGCATCGCCGCTGTGAATGACATGGGTATCCTCGATGCCGAGGGCAATTTGCAGCCCGGACAGTGCCTCAAGCGCCTGCAGATTGCCGTAGGCACCGCCACAGATCAGCAGCGGCTTAGTGAAGGTTCCCAGGTCAGCAATTTCCACCACCGGTCAGTTCCGTGTCTCGGCGCCGAGTTCAATCGGGCTGCCGTGTGGCGTGGCTTTGGCGGCGCGGTCCCAGGCGTCCTTGCGCTGCAACCGTTCAGCTTCGCTCAATGCGCCCTTTTCCTGGCTGATTTTTTCCAGAGCGGACAGCCAGTGTGTGTAATAGTTTTCCGCCGCATCATCGGGACCGGCGGCGGCGATTTCCCTGCTCAATGCATCGGCCCATTCGACCCAGGTGAACAGGCCTGTTTCATGCAGCTTGACGGTCATGGCAAAAGCCTGCGCCTGCCAGGGCTCGGCAAACACCGGTTCGTCATCGGCGGTCACAAGACCGGGAATGCGTCTGATCTCTTCAGGCAGGGACAAGGTAGCTCTCCCAAAGGTCTGCGTGCATGCAATCATTGGCGGGAGCGCCTGCACCCCAGAGTTCGCGGGCTGCAAAGCGCACCGTATAGAGATGTTGCGGGTTCTCACCCTTGCCATGGGCATTGGTGTCCGGGAACACATGGCCCTTGTGCCAGGAAACAATTTCACCGGTGCAGCCGCGCAAGTATCGCGGCAGCCGGGTGTGGCCCTCGGGATTCATGCGTATGGTGCGAACCTTGCTGCCGGGGACGAACTTCGGTTTTGCGTCGATATCCCGCGAGGCCGGGCCGCCCTTTCTCAGAATGACGGCGACTTCGTCTGCGCGCACGGGCTCGCGATGCAGATCGCGCGGGGCGACTTCCTGCTTGCCCAGATGCACTTCGCCCGGCACCACGAGTCCGGCGTCGAGCATCAGCTTGATCAGGCCTTCGATCCAGATCTGATAATAGCTGGATGTCATGTACTTTGCAGGATGCATGCTTTCACGGGCATGGCGGGCCCGATCAATATTCCACTGGCCAAGAAATCCCATGGCCAGCGTCAGCGCAAAGGCGCGCTTTTCCCACTCTGCATGAAACACCGGTTCGTCCACTTCCGGATCGATGGGGCCGAGGCCATGCACGCCGCCCAGGTCCTGGCCGCCGTTCATGACGCCACCTGGTCCGGTGTCAGCGCGAGGCCGGTGCCGATCATGGAGTTGCGCGTGACCAGGGTTGCCAGCCGGTCTTCACTCCAGCCCTCAGTGCCTTGCGGGCGCTGCGGGATAACCAGATATCTGATTTCCGCGGTGGAATCCCACACCTTCACAGACTTGCTGTCCGGCAGTTGCACGCCGAACTCGGCCAGTACCGCGCGCGGATCGGACACGGCACGCGATCGATAGGGCGGCGATTTGTACCACACCGGCGGCAATCCCAGAACTGGCCACGGATAACATGAACACAGCGTGCACACGACCATGTTGTGGGTATCGTCGGTGTTCTCAAGCACCACCATGTGCTCACCCTGGCGGCCAATGAAACCCATGTCGGCGATGGCATTGGTGGCATCGGTGCGCAGTTTTTCCATGAAACCTGCATCACTCCAGGCCCTGGCCACCACCCGGGCGCCATTGCGCGGGCCCACGCGCGTCTGGTAGGTTTCGATCAGTTCATCAAGCGCTGCCGGGTCCACATAGCCCTTTTCCACCAGCAGGCTTTCAAGCGCCTTGACCCGCAGTGCGGTCTCGGACAGGTCGGAATGCTCACCGTCGTCATGGTGGTGATCGTGATGGTGATCATGGCTGTCGTGTGCCATCTGGCGGGTTACTCCCTTGATTGATTGGGCATCATACTGCACTCAACCGGGCAGACCAACAACTTACAAATTGACAAGGAAGTCCAACATGACCGCGAAACTTGAAGGCATCAAGGCATGTGTGTTCGATGCCTATGGCACATTGCTGAATGTTCATGCGCCGGTGGCGCAACTGGCATCGCGCATCGGGAAAGACGCAGATGCAGTGTCCAGGCTGTGGCGGCAGAAGCAGCTTGAATACACATGGCTGCGGTCTTTGATGAAGGCGTACGTTCCGTTCTGGCAGGTCACCGGTGATGCGCTGGATTATACGCTTGAAGCGTTTGCCATTGAAGACAGGTCACTGCGCGATGACCTGATGGAACTCTACCTTCATCTGGCGGCCTATGATGATGCTGTGGCCTGTCTCAAGGCCCTGAAACAGCTGGGCGTCGGCACCGCCATCCTGTCCAACGGGTCACCTGACATGCTGGATGCCGCGGTAAAGTCGTCCGGACTTGATGCCAGCCTGGAGCATAATATCTCGGTGGCCGATGTCGGCATTTTCAAACCGGACGCGCGCGTCTACCAGCTCGCGGTGGACCGGATGGGCGTGGCGCAGCGATCCGAGATATGTTTTGTCTCGGCCAATACATGGGACGCGCAGGCGGCCAAGAGTTTTGGTTTCCAGGTTGCCCGCATCAACCGGTTCGGGCTCAAGGATGACCGTATCCCCGGCACTCCCGACAGGTTGCTCGAAAGCCTGGAACAACTGCCCGGCATTGTCCGCTGAAACATGCTCTAAGCCGGATCGATTTCAATCGGCCAGATGGTTGGGCAGCAGTTTGGCGAATACAGCCACCAGGAAGGCCGTGCTCAGTCCAAAAGCCAGCAGGCCGGAGACCGATGCAAGCGCACCGTACAGGCGGATGTTTTCAGCCAGGACGATGTCGCCATAGCCCAGTGTGGTATAGGTGACCAGTGCGAAATACACAGCGGAGGCAGGATCGCCAAACGCGCCGAATGCAATGAATGACACTGCCCACAGCCACACCTGAAGGGAATGGGACACGACGACCACGCCGATCGCCGCGCCAAGCAGAACAAAAGTGCTGAGCAGCGGCCCGGACGACCACAGTTTTCCGTTCAGCCATTTCAACAGCCTGATGTCGGCAATCAGGAAGCCGACATGCAGCGCCAGGCAGACACCCAGCATTGCGCTCCCCCAGATCATCTGCCCCGACATGGTCATCCTCTTGTATCCTCAGCAGGAGAATCTAGAGCATGATTCACTTAGATGGAAGCGTTTGATGG
>CAYRLR010000218.1:0-5107 GCA_964424975.1 uncultured Anderseniella sp. | reverse complement strand
GCGCGATAGGTCCATAGGCGCCCAGGAGAGCCAGAGTCGACGTCTTATTTATGGATGGGACAGGGCCTCTGCCGCGCCCCGACCATCCCGTCCAATAACAGTTCTGCGCATCCATCAGCTCTTCAGAAAGTTGAGGGCGGGCACGGTTTTCTTGACGTCTATTTCCGCAATTTCCACGGTGACGACATTATTCTGAACGAATGGATCCGAGTTGACGCGCGCCTCAAGCTCTTCGCGGCTTGCACCTGTTGCCAGCAGCAGACCACCTGCCGCCGGCACCAGTGAGCCCACACACAGGAAAACACCATCAGCGAAGCCTTGTGCGATCCACTCATTGTGCGCCGTCATGAATTCAGGCGCTGAGGTCTTGTTGGTTGAAAACTTTAGTTGAACGATAAACATGAGACCATCCTAGACTTTGTTTGCGGATCGTTTTGGCAGCGCTTTTAACCAGCCTTCCAATGATGCCACCTCTGACCTGAGAAAGGTTTCATCGTGAAGCGCCGATGCCATTACCGCTACACCTTGTGATCTCCCCAGAAGATGCAGCGCCAACGCACCGGCGTCGCCGTCATGGCCCAGTGCAACAAACTGATTGGATAACCAGTCCCGGAACAGGCCGAAGATGTCGGCCGCACGGTTTTGCGCTGCATGATCAAGTTTGGCGAGCTCGCTATTCAACGTGCCAACCGGGCAGCCAAACGCCATGATTTTCGTCCGGTTTGCGACCAGAATTCGAATAAATGATGTGATCCGTATTTCGGGGGAGGTGTCGGCTTCCCAGTCGTCCAGCATGGCGCGCGTTGCGGCCAGCCTTCGGGTAATAACGGCGTCCAGTATATCGTCCTTGGACTTGAAATGATGGTAGAAATTTCCCCGCGAGATTCCGACAGCATTGGCTATGTCAGCGAACGACGTCGCTTCGAACCCTTGCTCATAGAAAAGTGAGTCGGCATGTGCCTCAATCTGTTCACGGGTGGAGTGTTTCAGCATGACGGGTCCTGTTCGATCTGTCAGTTGATATGATTAGGACAAGTGACCTAATCTGTCAACCGAAACAGGCCGGAATTCGTCTGCATGACGAGACACAACCCGTCGTGACAAACGCGCCATGAGGGGATGGTGCTTGATTGGTGCATTTGATAAACTGTCACTATAAATCAATTATGTTGGACAGGGATTTACCCGGTGGGTATCCTCAATGTTGACTGTATGGAGGACGGATTGTGATTTTGGTTAAGCGAAGCTTGGTGAGTGCAGTATTGGCCGCCGGTGTGGCTGGAGCGTTCCTGCTGGCAGATGTGAACACCGCCATGGCTGCTGACTGCGGGCAAAGCTGGGCGAAGCCTGGAAGATACAAGATTTCCGCCAGCTTCCGGGGCAAGAACGAGTCAACCAATGCGTTTCTCGGCAAGGACTGCCGGATCAACCTGCAGGTGCCGGGGGTTTTTACCGGCGGCAAGGTGAGCAAGAGCGGCTCATGCCTCGAGTTTTCGTTCAAGGTTGAAGGCGAGGCCAATGTGTTCAAGGCCAAGTGGTGTGACGACTATGGCCTTATCCCGTGGAAGGATAAAACCATTCGCGCTCAGGTCACGCCACTGTTTAGCGTTGCAACCGAAAAGAAGACGAATTTCTAGTTTGTAACGGGTTCGCTGCGATGTCTGTTGATGGATGTCACAACGGACATTGCTTCACGTCCAGTCTCGCCGGCCTGTCATCTTACTTTTCCCAATGCGGGATCCAGTCACCGTCCAGCCTCAGTGAAATGTCGGCGGCGTCTTCTTCCAGTTTGACGACGTGCAGTTCACCCTTGTCGCCGCCATAGGTCTGCCGGGCCTGTTCGAACTGGGCATGGGCAGCGCGGGTCAGCGGGGCAGGGGTCTGTGCTCCATCGCAGGCCTCGACGATGAGGTCGAGATCCTTGTGACACAGATCGAGAGTGAACGACGGGTCATAGTGACCGGCAAAAACGGAAGGTGCATCATGGTGCAGGCACCAGCTCTCCGACGCGCCGGTTTTCAGGGCTGCCCAGGCCCGGCGCAAATCCACACCCGATTTCGTGACCATTACCAGGGCTTCGCCCATGGCTGTGGCATGTATGGCCCACAACTGGTTGCTGGCCAGCTTCGTCAGGCAGCCGGAACCGTTGTCGCCCACATAGTAGACAGGCCCCATCAGCTCCATGACCGGGCGCATCGCGTCGATGGTTGCCTCATCACCGCCTGCGAACAGCGGCATCTTGCCGGTGCGGGCACCGTCAACAGCACCCGTGACAGGCGCGTCAATGGCGTCGGCGTTAACGGCGCGCACCTCTGCGGCAAGCTCTCGTGCAAGTGCCGGTCGGTTGGTGGTCATGTCTATCCATACTGCTCCTGCGGCAAGCGACGACAACACTCCATGCTCACCGCGCATGACGTCGGCAATCTGCTTCGGCCCGAACACCATGGTGAACACGATATCGGCATTGCGTGCGGCCTCTGCAGGCGTGTCTGCCCATGTCGCGCCGCGCGCAAGGTGGGCTTTGGCGTTTTCGCGTTTCAGATCACACACACAGAGTTGATGTCCGCCTGCTATCAGTTGCAGTGCTGCGGGACCGCCCATGGTGCCAAGGCCGATAAAACCAATCTGCATTCTTCAGACTCCGTATTTGATTTGCTGTTGAAAAAGTGCCCGGACAAAAGATACTGAAGGTGTCCGGGATGGTGGCTGGATGTGACAAGCGGTTGCGCCCCGCCGGCCTGCGGCAGTCGTCAAGTCAAGCGCAATTCGCGCGAAATGTAGTCGTCGCACATGTCGATGACCTGTTGCCGGGTGAGAACATCGTCATGGATCGACAAGCCCAGCCACAACCCGTCCGACAGTCCGATCAGACCGAGGGCGGCGCGCCGGGAATCGATCTCGACTTCCAGTTCGGTCGCGGCGGCGGCAAACATTGCGTCCATGCGATTGATGTAGTCTCGATAGAGCTCGCGGTTGGCCTTGCGTACCTGGTCATTGAACCGGGTCTCATGCCACAGGGCCAGAAACGCAGTCCGGTTCAGATCAGTGAACACTGACTTTGCAAACAGGGCAGCGGGTATTGCCTGCAACTGCTGGACAGCAGTTCCGCCGGCTTGCGCAATGGATTTCTGCACCGATTGCGATATGCGTCCGAACAAGTGCTGCAGGGCGGCTACCATGACATCGTCCTTGGTGGCGAAATAGTGCCCCAGCAGCCCGCGTGAGCTTCCCGCCGCCGTGCAAATGGTACTTACGGTCGTGCCGGCAACACCGAATTCCGCAAGCGAACTGATGGCGCCTTCGATGAGCGCGTTTCGCCTGAACTCACTGATTTCCGCATGCGTACGCGGTCTGCCGGTTGCGGTCGCTGCTGGTTTGGCAATGGCGATTTACTCCAATCATCAGGTAGAAGGCGACTGTAACGGTGAAACAGTTTTTGTCAAAATATTTGTTGAACGTCCAACAAATTTCTGAAACGCTGAGCGCCATCAACAGTGGCGAGCAATAAACACAGGAGAGAAACATGCGACCTGAAGACGTCATCAACCTGGAGGCGTATCCGATAGTGGATCATGCCGATCCGGCCCGAACCGCACTGATACAGCGACTGAAAGCCGAACTGGACGAGAAACAATATGTGTCGCTTCCCGATTTCATCCGTCCGAAGGCGATAGAAAAAGCCGTGGCTGACGCGGAAGCCGCTCGCCCGCATGCCTATCACAACAGCTCCAGGCGCAATTGCTACCTGCAGCGCACCGGCGATCCGGCACTGCCTGACGATCATCCGCGCAATATCATGATGGACGCCAGCACCCGGATGCTTGCCTATGACCGGATCCCGGAAGACTGTCCCATCAAGACGCTGTATCACTGGGAGCCGGTGCGCCAGATGGTTGCCGAGATTGTCGGGAGCGAAAAGCTCTATGACAATGAAGACCCGTGCCAGCCGGCAAACCTGCTGTGTTACGAAAAGGGTGATCGCTCGGCATGGCATTTCGACTCGGTCAATGCGTTTACCATGACGCTGATGCTGCAGGCGCCGGAAGCGGGCGGTGACTTCGAAATGGTGCCCAATACCCGGTCTGACGATGACCAGAACTTCGACTATGTGCGCAAGGTCGTGACCGGCAAATGCCCGCAGGATGCGGTGTCTGTTGCCAGGGAAGCCGGGTCGCTGTGCATATTCCGGGGCTGCAACTCGCTGCACCGTGTATCGCCGGTCGAGGGCGATGTCATCCGGGTCATGGGCGTGTTTGTCTATGAAACCGAGCCGGGCGTCGTCGGTGATCCTGAAGTGAACGCAACCGTGTACGGGCGCAAGGAACTGGCTGGCGCCTAGAGCAAATCTTGCAACGATCAGGTTTTGATTTCTGATTGGTTCAACCAGGAATCATCCTGATCCGGTGCCGTCATTGAGACGGCGCTGACAGTTAATGATGAGGGATGATGGCTCACCCCTGATCACGGCAACAAGAAATCCTGAGGAGGAAATCATGAGTGTGAAAAAAGAGTCTACAAACAGTTTGTTGAGTGCGGTGGCAGCCCCGAGCCGCCGGGAGTTCATGCAGTACGCAATTGCAGCGGGATTGTCTGTATCTGCTGCGGGGCAGTTTGCGTCACGCGCGCTTGCCTCGACCCCGGCAAAAGGCGGCCACCTTCGCTTTGGGATAGGTCACGGCAGTACGACCGACGTGCTTGACCCCGGCAAGGTGCTGAACGGGTTTCTGTCTTCGACCCATTACGCAGTCACGAACACCCTGACTGAAGTGGACACAGACGGACAACTGGTTCCCAAGCTGGCAACGGAATGGGATGCATCCGCAGATGCAAAGACTTGGACGTTCAAACTCAGGTCAGGCGTCGAATTTCACAATGGCAAGTCCCTGACGGTTGATGATGTGATTGCGTCGATCAACCACCACAAGCGCGAGGGCTCGGATTCGTCTGCCAAGACCATGGTTGCATCGATATCCAGCATCAAGGCTGACGGCAAGGACCGTGTCGTGTTCGCCCTGGCCGGCGGCGATGCGGACTTCCCGTTCAAGCTCAGCAGTTTCAATTTCCCCCTCTATGCAGCGCGTGATGATGGCACTCTGGCCTTCGAGGA
>CAYRLR010000217.1:0-5108 GCA_964424975.1 uncultured Anderseniella sp. | reverse complement strand
GACTTTTCGCTGGAGGACAAGTTCGCCATCATTGCCATGCTGGATGAACTGGGAATCGACTGCATCGAAGGTGGCTATCCCGGCGCCAACCAGACCGACACCGCACTGTTTTCGCAACCACCTGAAATGAAGGCGTCATTTGCAGCTTTTGGCATGACGCGGCGTCCCGGCAGGTCGGTTTCCAACGATCCCGGGTTGCGCGATCTGCTGCAGGCGAAATCCGATGTCATCTGCTTCGTCGCCAAGTCGTGGGACTATCATGTCAGGGTTGCCCTGAAGACCAGCAATGATGAAAACCTGGCCTGCATTTCCGACAGTGTCACCGCTGCCATTGCTGCCGGCAAGCAGGCCATGGTGGATTGCGAGCACTTCTTCGATGGCTACAAGGCAAACCCGGCTTACGCAATGTCGTGCGCCAGGGCAGCCCACGATGCCGGTGCACGCTGGGTTGTGCTGTGCGATACCAATGGCGGCACAATGCCCCATGAGATCGAGGAGATCGTGCGTGCAGTTGCCGAACAGGTGCCAGGGTCGCATCTTGGTATCCATGCCCACAATGACACCGAACAGGCCGTGGCCAACTCGCTCGCCGCGGTCAGGGCAGGGGCGCGCCAGATACAGGGCACGCTCAACGGCATTGGCGAGCGCTGCGGCAACGCCAATCTTGTCTCCCTGATCCCCACCTTGATGTTGAAACCGGTCTACGCAGACTGGGTCGAAACCGGTATCACGGAAAACGGGCTTTCCCGGCTGACCAATGTGTCGCGTGCATTTGATGAACTGCTCAATCGGGCGCCGGACCGGCAGGCACCCTATGTGGGTGAAAGCGCCTTTGCCACCAAGGCCGGTATTCATGCATCCGCGCTGCTGAAGGAGCCCGAGACCTACGAACACATCCCGCCACAGACCATCGGCAACAATCGCCGCGTTCTGGTGTCGGATCAGGCCGGCAAGTCCAACCTGGTTTCAGAAATTGAGCGCGCGGGGATCAGTGTCGACAAGTCAGACCCGCGTCTCGACGCATTGTTGCACGAGGTGAAGAACCGCGAGACGGCCGGCTATGCCTATGATGCGGCACCGGCATCATTCCTGATCCTGGCCAGGCGGGCGCTGGGTACGGTCGCGAACTTTTTCGAGGTGGATTCGTTCCGGGTATCCGTCGAGCACCGCCGCAATGCGATAGGCGAAGAGACCTCCGTGGCCGAAGCCGTGGTCAAGACCATCGTTGACGGTGAACGCATCATGTCGGTTGGCGAGGGCAATGGTCCAATCAATGCCCTGGACACTGCATTGCGCAAGGATCTGGGCAAGTACCAGGCGCTGATCGAGGATCTGGAACTGGTTGACTACAAGGTGCGTATTCTCAATGGCGGCACCGGCGCCATAACCCGTGTGCTCATAGAAAGCCGCGACAAGTCGGGCGAGCGCTGGTTCACCATTGGCGTGTCGCCCAATATTGTAGATGCCTCGTTTGAAGCGCTCGTGGACAGCGTGACCTACAAGCTGCTCAAGGAAGGAGCGACGTCCTGACATGAGTGCAAGACTGCTTCGCCACGACACGTATGAGCGCAAGCCGTGGAACAATGGCGGTGGCATGACGCAGGATGTCTGGCTGTGGCCCGAGACCGCTACGCAGGATGCTTTCGACATCCGCCTGTCGCTGGCGTCCATCGACACCGACGGGCCGTTTTCGGCGTTTCCGGGCATTTACCGCACCATAACCCAAGTGGCGGGAAGTCCGTTTGTCCTGGTGTTCAGCGGTGCTCGTGAGCATCGCATGGAGGTGCTGCAACCGTTCAGTTTCGACAGTGTGCAAACGCCGTCGAGCCGGTTGGGTAAAGCTGGCGTCAGTGCTTTCAATGTCATGACGCGGCAGGGCAGGTGGACGCACAAGGTCAGCATTGTTCAGGGTGGTGAACCCGTCAACAACGCGCTGCCGCACAATGCCATTGCAATCCTGCATGCGGTTCTCGGTGACTGGCAGGTTGATGCCGGTGACCGGCTAGTGGCCGGCGTGGGCGACACTGTGGTGGTAGAACAAGCGCAATTCATGCACCTCACTGCACCGTCCGGGGCAGCCGCCGTCGTCGCAATCCTTCAACCTGCCGAGGACACTTCTTGACGCCATCATCGTCAAAACTGCGCTCCATGACTTTCCTGGTGCTGGCGCAGGTGGCTGCGCTCAGCCTGTGGTTCGTATCGTCTGCGACATTGCCCGGCATGATGGCAGAGGTCGCCATGAGTTCGAGCCAGCAGGCTGCATTGTCGAGCGCAGTGCAACTGGGCTTTGTCCTTGGGGCGTTTGTTTCGGCTTTTCTGGGCATTGCCGACAGGTTTGATCCGCGCCGGGTCCTGGCACTGAGCGCCTGCATTGCAGCGGTCGCCAATCTTGGTCTGGCGTTTGTCTCACCGGCGAGCCCTGTTGCGGTGATACTGCGCCTGATCACCGGTATCATGCTTGCCGGAGTTTATCCGGTAGGTATGAAAATCGCCACGGGCTGGGGCGTGAAAGACCGCGGGCTGCTGGTGGCCATTCTGGTTGGTGCCCTGACTTTCGGGTCGTCCCTGCCGTACCTTGCGGCGCTGATGGGCGGCGCCGACTGGCGGGTGGTCGTCTACGCCACGTCCGTTGCAGCCTTTACTGGAAGTTTTCTGGTGTTGGGAGCATGCCTTGGTCCCCATCATGCGCGCTCACCGGAATTTTCCGCCCGTTCCATAACCCTTGCCTGGACCGACAAACGCATTCGGCGTGCCTATGGCGGCTACCTTGGTCATATGTGGGAACTGTATGCCATGTGGGCGTGGCTACCGGTTGCTGCTGCTGCCTCCTATGCTGTTTCGCTCAACCCGCAAGATGCCGGGCGACTGGCAAGTCTGACGGCATTTCTGGCGATTGCCCTGGGCGCGTTGGCGTGCATCTGGGCAGGTTGGTCCGCAGATCGTGTCGGCAAGGCGAATATCGCGGTTATTGCGATGGTCGGATCGCTTGCCGCAGGTTTGGCAACCGCTACCAGTTTTGGAGGTCCATGGTGGCTGACCTTCGTTCTGTTCATTGTGTGGGGTATCGCGATTATCCCTGATTCCGCCCAGTTTTCAGCGCTGGTGGCCGATGCAGCACCGCCGCATCTTGCCGGCAGTCTGCTGACTTTGCAGACCGCGCTTGGGTTTCTGCTGACCTTTGCGACGGTCCAGTTAACTCCCGTGCTTGCCGATCATGTCGGCTGGCAGGCAACGCTCGCGGTCATGGCTGCGGGGCCTGCGCTGGGCATTGTCGCCATGTGGCCATTGCGCGAGCGATCCTGAGCCGGTCAAGCCATGCGGCACGCAGTGTCACCCCATGCGCGGGCACGCATTGCATCTTGCATGTTGGCAAGGCAATAGTCGCTGCGTCATGACAGCAACAACTTCCACATCTGATGAAGAGGCCTCGAACCGAAGCGGCATCGTTTTTGCCCTGATCGCCTATGTGTCATGGGGAACCTATGCCGCCTTTTTCGCACTGCTGGCTCACGTAAACGCACTCGAAGTTGTCGCGCACCGGGCGTTCTGGTCGATCCCCATAGCGGCTGCTGTCATGCTTTTCATGGGACGAACCCAAGACGTCATACGCGTGGTGAAAACCCCAAAACTGCTGGCGCTTATGTGTCTGACAACGCTTCTGGTCACCATTTCATGGGGGGTGTTTGTCTGGGCCATTGCCGTCGGGCGGACCCTGGAAACATCGCTGGCCTTCTACATCAATCCGCTGCTCAACGTGGCCGTGGGTTATCTGGTCCTGCGGGAGAAAATGACGAAACTGCAGATCGTGGCTATCGCGCTGGCTGTTGCAGGGGTGGCGTACCAGACCTGGGAACTGGGTGTTTTTCCGTGGCTGTCAGTGATACTGGGCGCTGCATTTTCCGCCTACGGGTTCTTGCGAAAAACCATTGATGTCGGCCCGGTGCAGGGCTTTTTCGTGGAAAGCTTCATTCTGTCGGTGCTGGGGCTTGGCGTGGTCGGCTGGCTCGGCTTGCACGAGTCTCTGGCCTTTGGCAGCGACTGGAAAACCACAGCCCTGCTGCTGGCGTGTGGCCCGATGACGGCTGTACCTCTGATGTTTTTCGCCTCCGCTGCCCGTCGCATCCGGTTCTCAACCCTTGGCCTGTTGCAATATATTGCTCCGTCCATGTTGTTCCTGACCGCTGTATTTGTTCTGAAAGAACCTCTGCAGCAGGCCCAGCTTGTAACGTTCGGATTCATCTGGACGGCGCTGGCCATCTATACCTGGTCCAGCTTGCGTCAGCCGGCGGCGCCATGAGCAGATTACGCCCCTGGGCAATCAGCCTGGCACCGTTCCTGTTTCTGCTGCTGTGGTCGGGCGGCTACACCTTCGCCAAGGTTGGCTTGAAGTATGCCGAGCCCATGACGTTCCTGGCGCTTCGGTATGCCTGTGTTCTGCTTCTCATGTGGCCGCTGTTTCTGATTGTGCGGCCGCGCTTGCCGCAACGATTGATGTCCTGGGTGCATCTGGCCGTGACCGGATTGTTGATGCAGGCGATTTACTTCGGCATGTCCTATCTTGCATTCGCAGACGGACTGTCGGCAGGCGGTGTCGCGCTGATCGTTTCTCTTCAGCCGATCCTGGTTGCGATTGCCGCGCCCATGTTTGTCAGCGAGCTTGTGTCTCGGTATCGCTGGTTCGGTCTTATACTGGGTCTGGCCGGCGCAGCCCTGGTGATCTGGTCCCGCCAGGACGTCTCCACGGCGTCATATGTCGGTGTGGCTTTCGCCGTTATTGCCCTCGTTGCCATGTCGTCCGGGTCGATTTATGAGAAACGCTTCGGGGTCAATCAGCACCCGATAACGGCTACAATAGTGCAATTCAGTGTTGGGTTTTTTGTTATTCTGCCCATCGCAATGTTCCGTGAAACCCTGCAGGTCAACTTCACACCCGAACTGATCTGGTCACTGGCGTACCTGGTGATCGGCAACTCGATAATTGCCATATCGTTGTTGCTTTACCTGATCCGGGCAGGTGAGGTCAGCCGGGTTTCGGCCTTGCTGTTTCTGGTGCCGCCCGTTGCATCCATGCTTGCCTGGTTCGTGCTGGACGAGGCCATGCCGCCGCT
>CAYRLR010000216.1:0-5119 GCA_964424975.1 uncultured Anderseniella sp. | reverse complement strand
CAGCCAGTGTCTGCTCGCGCGACAATCCGAACTGCCGGCCCAACACATCCAGACCATGTCCATTATGCGACCGGGCAATCATTTCAACGATATTCATGGCACGTACTCACTTTTTTGCTCCCTCGACTGGAAGCTAGTTTAGTCAAATTGCGCGTTTCAGCAATTCCCCGAATACATCACCCAGATCGGGCGTTGTTTTGCGGCGCGAGCGGCTGCGCTGTCTGCGCCGCTTGCGCGAGGTCTTGTAGGATTTCGCATAGGTGGACCGATTGCGTCTTCGCCGCCGTTTGGCCGGCACATGGGTGATGCCCTTGATGATGGCCCTGATCAGTTCGGCGATGAACGTCGAGGTCGCACCGCCCGTATCAGCCGCAAGATAGGTTTGCTGGCCGCGCTTGACCAGGGCTGCCACGCACAAGGTGGCAGCCAGCGTCATCATCCGTTCCATCTTTTCTTCGGTCATGCCGTGCGGCTTGCGCAAGGTTCGCGCCACGCTGCGCGCCCGCTCCAGCGAGCCATAGACATGAGCCAGGATTTCCTCGCCTTCTTCAACTGCCTCACGTGACAGCAGGGCATCAGGGTTGGTGAGATAATCATCGTGCTCGCCAGCCTCGATCACATCCAGCAGCAGTTCCATCTCTTCCGGGTCGCGCACCTTGACGGCCATTTTTGAACCGATCTCGCGCACATGGGTTTTCAGGGCTTTTTCCGCCGTATCAATACTGTAGTCGCCGGCAAGCGCCAGCGCGCCGGCGGTCTTGCCTTCATTGGAGGCCAGTATGATGGCGATAAGTTCAGTGGCTTGATCGCTCATTTTGCGTCCCTTCTCAACAGGTCCCGTGAGGCCAGGTTCCTGACCAGTGTATAGGCGGTGACCGCAGCGGCCAGACCAAAAATCACGTTGACGGCGCCCATGCCGATCAGCGTGCCGGTTGCACCGCCCCATGCCGCACCCAGGTGCAGCAGCGGAATGGTACCGATGGTGGCCTTGCCCCAGTTGAACCACATCGACCATTGCGGCCGGTCGAGATTGTTGAATGCGGCTTGTGCCACGAACTGTGCCCCGGCAAATGCCCAGGTAATGGCAATGAAGGTATAGTAAAACGTGATCAGTTCGGCTGCTGCAGGCGTGGCACTGAACCAGGCCGGCATTTTCCCCGCAACCGCGAGCAGCAAGACACTGACGCTGACAGTATAAAATGCCGCGAACAGCATGGCATCCTTGAGTGCCTGCCTGACACGATCAAGTTTGCCGGCACCGTAATTCTGTCCGATGATCGGGCCAACGGCACCCGACAGTGAAAAGATCACACCGAAGGCAACCGGCACCAGCCGGTTGATGACCGCGACAGCGGCGACCGCATCATTGCCGAATGTTGCGGTAATGCGGGTCATGTAGGCAATCGCAAACGGGGTGGCGAGCTGGGTGGCGATTGCGGGCAGGGCAATGCGCATGATCGGGCGCAGGTTGTCCTTGATGGAGGCGATCCGGGGCCGCACGACGAACTGATGATGGTGATGCAGCGCATACAGCCCGATTGCAAGTGACGCAAGGTTGGCAAACACCGTGGCAACCGCAGCGCCTGCGATGCCGAATTCCATCCAGAAAATGAAGATCGGATCCAGCACGGCATTTGCGATGGCGGTGACCAGTGTGACGTACATGGCACGCCTGGGGTCGCCAATCGCGCGCAGCACGAAGCTGACGGTAATCGCGCCCGCCTGCAGCAGGAACCCGGGCGCGATGGTGATGAGGTACAACCGGGCAAGGTCAAGCGCTTCGCCGGATGCCCCCAGCAGCGACAGCATTGGCCGGGCAAATACCGCTACTCCAACGGCGACGCCGAGTCCGGTCAGCAGGCTCAGGCACAATGCCGCTGATGCCGTTTCGCGCGCGCGGTCTTCGTCACCGCGTCCCATGGCCTGTGCGACCAGTGCGCCGGCGGCTATTGCCAGTCCGAGACCGACCGACAGGTTTGAAAATACGATGGTACCGGCAAAGCCGATCGCAGCGGTAATCTCGATCTGGTTGAGCAAGGTCAAAAACCACAGGTCAGCCAGATCGACCAGGAACATGGCCATCAGCCCGATGGCACTGGTGGCGGTCATGACGATCACATGTCTCATGGTGGAGCCGGTGACGAACCGTGCTCCTATGCGTGATCCATTGGGTGGAGCGCTCATGCACCAGCCTTTACAACGCCAAGCTGCTCCAGCCGGTTTCGCAAATCGTCAATGCCGTTGAACAGTATGCCCGTCATGCCGGCTGCGGCCGCGCCATTGCAGTGGCGTTGCTGATCGTCGATGAAAATACACTCCTGCGGCACGCTGGCGAGCCTGGCTGCCACCTGCTCGAAGATCGTCTGGGCCGGTTTTTTCGTGCCGAACTCACAGGAAAAGAACGCCTTGTCGCCAAACAGTTCTGCAGTCTCGGGCGCCAGCCGGCCGAATGCGGTCCTGGCGAGCGGGCCGTTATTGGTCAACAGTGCCAGTTTGTAGTGTTTTGACAAGCTGGTCGCCAGATCGTGCATGTCGGGCCGGTGCTGCATGGCAACGATCCGGCTGGCTATCCACTCATCGCGGCTGAACCGGCAACCGAGGTGGGTGCTGAAGGCGTCCAGATAGGCGATATCATCCCGGTACCTGCCGCTGTCTGCTGCATCTTCAAGGCCGGAAGTCCAGATTCGATCCAGGATGGTTGCTGTGTCCAGTCCGGTCATGCGGGACATTTCATCAAGCCTGTCGGCTCGGTTATAGGCCGACAGCACGCCATCAAAATCAAAAATAATGGTGCTGATATTCATTGTGAGTGGCTCAGGCTGCTGTGCCGCCAACAGTGATGCGATCCAGACGAATGGTTGGCTGACCGACCCCGACGGGGACGCCTTGACCGTCCTTGCCGCATGTCCCGATGCCCGGGTCAAGCTGCATGTCATTGCCGATCATGGAAATGCGGGTCAGTGCATCCGGCCCGTTGCCGATCAGGGTGGCTCCCTTGACCGGGGCGCCGATGATGCCGTTTTCAATCCGGTAGGCTTCGGTGCATGAGAACACGAACTTGCCGCTGGTTATGTCAACCTGGCCACCGCCAAACGACACCGCGTAGAGTCCGGACTTGACCGATGAGATGATGTCTTTCGGATTGCTCTCGCCATTCATCATCACTGTATTGGTCATGCGCGGCATGGGGTGGTGGGCATAGGATTGCCGCCTGCCATTACCGGTGGACTGTCCACCCATCAGCCTGCCGTTCATGCGATCCTGCATATAGCCGACCAGGATGCCGTCTTCGATCAGCGTGGTTTTTTGCGCCGGTGTGCCTTCATCATCTATCGACAGAGATCCGCGCCGGTCATGCAGCGTGCCGTCATCGATAATGGTAACGCCCGGGCTTGCGACCCGCTTGCCCATCAGCCCGGCAAAGGCGGAGGTTTTCTTGCGGTTGAAATCGCCCTCAAGCCCGTGACCGATGGCTTCATGCAGCAGGATGCCCGGCCAGCCGGGGCCCAGCACAACATCCATTTCACCGGCCGGTGCATCTTCGGCTTCAAGTGCCACAAGACTTTGGCGCAGGGCTTCGTGCGCTGCAGCCTGCCAGTCATCGCTGCCAACGAAGGCGGCGTAGTCCGTGCGCCCGCCGGCACCGTAACTGCCGCTGCCGCGCTGGTCGCCGTCACCGGTCACAATCGATATGTTGAAACGCACCAGCGGTCGGCGATCGCTGTAGGTGTGGCCGCCGGGTCGGATGATATCAACAGCTTGCCACTCGCCGGACATGGATACCGTGACCTGACGCACCCGGTCATCAAGGTTGCGGGTAAAACCGTCAACTTCCTGCAGCAGGCGCACCTTGTCTTCGAACGCCATTGTCTGCACGGGGTTGGTGTCATTGTAGAGGCTGGTATTGGTGCGTGGCGGTGCCGCCGATACGTCACCAGTGCCGGACTGGATACTGCGGACCGTGTCGGCAGCACGTGCCAGTGCTGCCTGCGACAATTCAGCGGAATGCGCATAGGCGGAAGTTTCGCCGCACACTGCACGCAGGCCAAAGCCCTGGTTCACATCGAAACTGGCTGTTCTGAGCTGGCCGTCGTCAAACACCAGGTTTTCCGACTGGCAATATTCCAGGAAAAGCTCGCCGTCATCGCTGTTGACCAGTGCGTCGTCGGTCAGCCGCTGTGCAGCCTCGCGGTCCAGCCCGGTATCGGCGAAAAACAGGTCGTCAGAAGCAACGGTGTCTGTCACGAGTGGCTGATCTCCGCAAAAGTGAACTGGTATAACGTCAGACATATCATCCGATAGTGCAACTGCCATGACACTTGCATACTTTGGTACAAGTTCAAGGTGCCGGCGTACAGCCGGACGCAAAAGACATGATCAGGCTGCTTGCGACCAGCCCGATCCAGTTGCCGGACCCGACCTTAACTGTTGTCGAGCAGAGCCTTGTATGAGGCTGTGAAACCGTCCAGCGAAATCGGCATCTTGATGGCCTGTCCGGGTGCTTCATAGATGATGAAGTTGGCGGAATTGCCGGCTTTCATTTTTGCAACTGTTGTCGCCTGGGCTTCCGCCGTTGCGGTGCACAGTCCCGGTGCCGAACGGGTTTGCGGCAGGCACCGGACAAATGGCACACGGCCAACTGCGGCACCGTCGATTTCCAGTGCAATACCGGTGGGCAGGAATACGCCGATCGGCGCCATGATCTGCATCATGGTCGCTGTCTTGTTGCCTTGCTTCTGCTGGCGCATGATCAGTGAAAGGGCAATTTGCGGACGTTTCGCGTCGCGGCTGATCTGTACCATGGCACAGGCCTTTCTCGCCGCAACATCGTTGCCCTTGGCATCCTTGCCGGCCGGCCGTGTCTCGCACTGCACTTTCCATTTGCCGTTTTCAGCGATCAGGTCCGGTGCCGGGCGATTCGGTGCGCCGGTCTTCGGAGCATTGACCCGGGGACCAAACTGTTTGGGCGATACGGTAGGCACCTGCTGTTGCTGGGCCATGCCGGCCGTGGCCAGAGCTGTCATGATACCGGCTGCCGCCAGCAGTGAGGCTGTGTTGCGAATCACGTTGAATGTTTTGGCCACTGGATGCCTGCTCCCTACAGATTGACTGAGTTTGA
>CAYRLR010000215.1:0-5120 GCA_964424975.1 uncultured Anderseniella sp. | reverse complement strand
ATGTCCGGATTTGACAGTGCTGCATCAACCTATGACCGGTCGCGCCATGCGCTGATTCCCGACTATGACGATCTCTACGGCGCTGCTGTTGATGCGCTCGAGCTTGGCCAACTGGAAAACCCGCGCATACTGGACCTGGGCGCAGGGACAGGCGGGTTTTCACAGGAAGTGATAAACGCCCATCCTGCTAGCCGGGTGGAGCTGACAGACCTGTCGGTGCCCATGCTCGACCAGGCTCGCGCCAGGTTCGCCGCCGACCCGCGGATCTCGTTTCGCGAGCTGGACATTGTTTCCGGCGACTTCGGTAGCGACTGGGACAGGGTGATTTCGTCTTTCGTTATTCACCACTTGCCGCATGAGGCCAAGCGCGAGGTGTTTGCCAAGGCCTGTGCCGCCCTCAAGCCGGGCGGGAAATTTGTCAACATTGACCAGGTGCAGGCATGTTCGCAGGCCGTACAGGATATCCACATGCGCCTGTGGCGCCGGGACGCGCTCGCCGCCGGTGCCCTGGAGCAGGATCTGTCTGACGGCATGGCCCGGATGGAAGCCATGGACATCAATGCTGACCTGGATGACCAGGTGTTGTGGTTGAAACGGGCAGGCTTTGGCCAGGTTGACGTGGTGTATCGCAACTATATCTGGGCGGTTTTTGTCGCCCGCAAGGACACCTGAGTGATGTTGTCGACCGGCTCCAGGAATTTTGTCCTGTTGATGCTGGCGCTGGGGGCCGGGGTGATTGGCTACCAGCAACTGGCTGCCGGGCCCGCGCAGTACGTGCTTGCGGTCAGCTGGCAGCCGGCGTTTTGCGAAACCCGCTCACGATTGCCGGAATGCCGCTCGCAAACCAAAGACAGGTTTGACGCGTCGCATTTCACGCTGCACGGGCTGTGGCCGCAACCGCGCAGCAAGGCCTATTGCGGTGTTGCCAAAACCGATATTGCCAAAGACAAGAAGCGGCGCTGGCGCGACCTGCCGTGGGACAGGCTGGATCAGACCACGTGGAAGCGGCTGCAACAGCTCATGCCGGGCACCCGCTCAGGGCTGCACAAGCATGAATGGATAAAGCACGGCACCTGTTATGACGGCACAGGTGCAGATGAATATTTCTCTGATGCCTTGCACCTCATGCAGGCCCTCAACAGCTCCGACGTTCAGAAACTGTTCGTCTCGCGAATTGGCCGGGAGCTGACCACCAGTGATATCCGGGCTGCATTCGACACGAGTTTCGGGCCCGGTGCCGGTGATCGTGTGCGGGTTGCCTGCAAGAACGATCAGGGCAGGAGGCTGATCGTCGAACTGACAATCGGCTTGTCCGGCACAGTGTCACCAGCCACTGCCATGAGCGATCTTATAGCGGCTGCGTCGGCAACGGAACCTGGATGTCCGTCAGGCGTTGTAGACGCAGTTGGTCTTCAGTAGGTTCAACTTCATACGATTATTCAACTGCACCGGGTGCCGGAGACCAAGACATGCTTGAACTGCTCACGCTGGAAAACCTGTTTACGTTGATGGTGCTGACTGCGCTTGAAACGGT
Source organism: uncultured Anderseniella sp. (assembly GCA_964424975.1). Taxonomy (GTDB): domain Bacteria; phylum Pseudomonadota; class Alphaproteobacteria; order Rhizobiales; family Aestuariivirgaceae; genus Anderseniella. The sequence goes on along the minus strand of CAYRLR010000215.1, from coordinate 3,586 downwards.
TCTGGGTTTTGACAACCTGCTGTACATCTCGATCGAGGCAAAGCGGGTCGCTGCTGACAAGCAGAAGTATGTCCGCCAGGTGGGTATCGTGCTGGCTATCGGCCTGCGGGTTGTATTGCTGTTCGTTGTCCTGCAGATGATCTCGGCTTTCCAGTCTTCTCTGTTCAAACTCGACCTGCCGTTTGTTCGTGCTGATGTAAACGGCCATGCGATAATCGTGCTGATCGGCGGTGTTTTCCTGATCTACACCGCTCTGAAGGAAATTTTCCACATGCTTGTTGTGCATGATCTGCACGGCGAAAATGGCGACGGGCGTGCCAAACGCACGGTTGTTTCGGCGCTGATGTGGATATTGATCATGAATATCGTGTTTTCGTTCGACACGGTATTGTCGGCGATAGCGCTGACCAAGGTGTTCTGGGTCATGGCGCTTGCAATCGTGCTGTCAGGCATCTTGATGGTCGTCATGGCGGAGCATGTAGCGCGCTTCCTCGAGCGCAACAGAATGTACGAAGTACTTGGACTTTTTGTGCTTTTGCTGGTCGGCATCATGTTGATGAGTGAAGGGGGCCACCTGGCTCACCTGGCGTTCTTCGGTTACGAGATTGACGCAATGAGCAAGGCAACGTTCTACTTTGTACTGGTCACTCTTGTACTCGTGGATGTTGTACAGGGCCGCTATCAGCGCAAGATCATGGCTGAAGCTGCGGCCAAATCTGCCGGGTCCAAGACCTCGCCCCATTGAACCTTGCATCCTCACAAGGAAATTCACTGCGTGACTTCGCAACCGAATCGATTTCTTCTTGCCGTTGCTCGAAATTAAACGGTTTGGGAGACGATCGGCCATGGCTGATGTGAAAACGGAATACTACGAAGATAAAAAAGGTGAATGGCGCTGGCGCAAGACGGCCAGTAACGGTGAAATCATCGGGGCGTCTTCGGAAGGCTATGTGAACAAAAAAGACTGCCAGTCAAATGCCAATCGCGGTTCCAAGGCCGGCGACAGGTGGGAATTCTACAAGGACAAAAAGGGTGAACACCGCTGGCGTTGCTTTGCTTCGAACGGCAAGCAGGTCGGCCGCGCGACCGAGGGCTACAAGGGCAAGAAGTCTGCCGAGAACAACGCAATGGCAAACGGCTGGCCGGGCAAGGGCTAGACCGCAGACTCTGACGGCGGGAGTACCCGTTCAGACCGAAACGCCCGGTGCGATTGCTTGCGCCGGGTGTCTCGTTGTGCCTGGAGCGTGAGTGATTGCCTAATCTGGCCCCATCAGCTACAACGCGCACAACAATTCCAGATATTCAGTAAAGAGAGGCACGAGCCTGCCATGGCGCGTCAATTCATCTATCACATGCAAGGCATGTCGAAGTCCTATTCCGGTGGCAAGAAAGTACTCGAGGATGTCCACCTGAGTTTCTACCCGGACGCCAAGATCGGCGTACTTGGTCCCAACGGTGCGGGCAAGTCCACCCTGCTGCGCATAATGGCCGGTATCGACAAGGAGTTTAGTGGCGAAGCCTGGCTGGCCGACGGTGCCACATCCGGCTACCTGTCCCAGGAACCTCAACTCGACGAGACCAAGGACGTGATGGGCAATGTCATGGAGGGCGTGTCGGAAAAGCAGGCCATCCTTGATCGCTACAATGAACTGGCGATGAACTATTCCGACGAAACTGCGGACGAAATGACACGTTTGCAGGACGAGATCGATGCGCAGAATCTGTGGGATCTCGACAGCCAGGTGGAGCAGGCCATGGATGCGCTTCGGTGCCCGCCAGGTGATGCGGACGTGTCTAAACTGTCAGGCGGTGAACGCCGCCGGGTGGCCCTGACGCAACTGTTGTTGCGCAAGCCTGACCTGTTGTTGCTCGACGAGCCCACCAACCATCTGGATGCGGAAAGCGTCAACTGGCTGGAGCACCACCTGCGCGAGTATCCCGGTGCCATCCTGATCATCACCCATGACCGGTATTTTCTCGACAATGTGACCGGCTGGATTCTGGAGATCGACCGCGGTCGCGGCATCCCGTACGAGGGCAATTATTCTGCCTATCTGGGTCAGAAGGCCAAGCGTTACGCGCAGGCCGGCCGTGAGGACGCGGCCCGTCAGAAGGCGCTGGAAGCCGAGCAGGAATGGATTGCAGCGTCACCAAAGGCCCGGCAGGCCAAGTCCAAGGCCCGCATCAGGGCTTATGATGAGTTGGTCAAGGCCAATGACAACCGCCTCAAGTCGACATCTGCGCAGATCGTGATTCCACCGGGCGAGCGGTTGGGCGATGTGGTCATTGACGTTGAGGGCCTCAAGAAGGGATATGGTGATCGCCTGTTGATTGACGGACTGGATTTCCGCCTGCCGCCGGGCGGCATTGTCGGTATCATCGGTCCCAACGGCGCCGGCAAGACCACGTTGTTCCGCATGATCACCGGTCAGGAACAGCCCGATGAAGGCTCCATCCGTATCGGTGACACCGTGCAGCTTGGATATGTCGACCAGAGCCGAGATTCGCTTGATCCCAACAAGACCGTGTGGGAAGAAATTTCCGAAGGCAGCGATATCTTCTATCTTGGCAAGCGTGAACAGAACTCGCGTGCCTATTGCTCGGCATTCAACTTCAAGGGCGGCGACCAGCAGCAGAAAGTGGGCTCCCTGTCGGGCGGTCAGCGCAACCGGGTGCATCTGGCCAAGATGCTGAAGAAGGGCTCCAATGTTCTGTTGCTTGATGAGCCGACCAATGACCTCGACACCGAAACGCTGGCGGCACTCGAGGAGGCGCTGGAAAGTTATGCCGGCTGCGCTGTCGTGATTTCGCATGACCGCATGTTTCTTGACCGTCTGGCGACCCATATCCTGGCGTTTGAAGGCGACAGCCATGTGGAATGGTTCGAGGGCAATTTTGCTGACTATGAAGAAGACAAGAAACGCAGGCTGGGTGAAGACTCAGTCATGCCCAGGCGGATCAAGTACAAGCAGTTCTCGCGTTGAACCAAAACAAATCCGGCGCAGATGCAGTTGCCATTTGCGCCGGGCTATGCGGTGTTGCGGGTCGCAAGACCGCCTCTTGGCTCGGAGGCCTGAATCCGGCAAGCTGCCTGCTGTTTTGACGGAGGTAGTGGGTTTATGGCGCGAGCAGAAAATCAGGATGTCGGACTGTATTTTGAAGACAGCGGCGGGGCTGGTTCGCCGGTGTTGTTCCTGCATGAATATGCCGGTGACCATCGCTCCTGGGCGGAACAGACCAATGCCTTGACCGGCAGCCATCGCTGCCTGACTGCATCGGCTCGCGGTTATCCGCCATCTGATTGCCCGGACAGGCCCGATGCCTACACACAAGATACCATGAATGAAGATGCGCTTGCCGTTCTGGATGCAGCAGGCGTGGACAAGGCTCATATAGTCGGGCTTTCGATGGGCGCATTCACGGCGCTGCAACTGGCGCAGTTTTTTCCCGAACGGGTGCTGTCTGTCACTGCGGCTGCCGGCGGTTCGGGGTCGGCAGAGCTGCCCCTGGCACGGGAGGGGTTCGTAACGGAAGCCCTGGGACTTGCCGGCATGATGGAAAAAATACGCGCGATTCCAGCCGAGGC
>CAYRLR010000214.1:0-5121 GCA_964424975.1 uncultured Anderseniella sp. | reverse complement strand
CGCCGCTGGCATGGGTCGGCATGGCAGTGGCCGGCGCCGGCGTGCTGGTTGCCAGCAGGCCCAGGCAGGCATAGCAAGACCGGCATGTTTTTTGCCCGTCGTTTTCCAGAGGCCCGCGTGCCTGATTCTAAAACAGGTCGGTAATTTCGCTATCGTCGGGCGCCGCGGCTGTTGTTGCCAGCCGATCCAGAAACGCCGGCACAATATCTTGTGCCCGATCAACGACTTCAAAGTGCACGTCCAGGCCCTCGCGGATAAATTGCTCTTCCTTCATATGGGCTACAAGCGTCAGCAATGGCTGCCAGTAATTGTCTATGTTGGCGACGATAATCGGCTTTTTATGTCGTCCAAGCTGTGCCCATGTTGCAATTTCCACCAGTTCTTCCAGCGTACCGATGCCGCCGGGCAGGGCGACAAACCCGGACGCACGTTCAAACATCATCATCTTGCGCTCGTGCATGTCGTCCACGATGAACAGTTCATGATCGCCGTCATCAAGCATCCGTTCGCGTTTCATCAGAAATTTCGGAATGATGCCGGTAACCTGTGCCTTGCCTGCAATGACAGTGCGCGCCACTTCGCCCATAAGGCCTATGCTGCCGCCGCCATAGACAAGACCGATGCCGTTTTCCGCCATGGCTGAGCCCAGGTCGCGCGCGGCCTGCATGTAGGACGGGTTGCGGCCTTCGCCGGATCCGCAATAGACGCACAAGGACAGGTTGGATGCGGGGGAATGATTCGATGTCATGCAAGCATTGTGTCACAGGCAGTAGGGCTAGCGTCAAGCACTGCATGTGGTAAATTAACGCAAATTGCCTTTCACGTCTTCTGTGCAGGAGGCTGGGACAACAATCAGCGCTGCAGAAGGTAATCAGGCAAAGATTGCGCGAAGCATGTGTGCACTCTATGTTCATATTGCGGCCATCAGCGACGGGAACAAAAATGAAGCCTCTTGTATTATTCAGTTCACTTGCAGTGCTTTGCGCGGGCGGCCTGATGGCCCTGAGCTATCAAGGGTGGCAGGACGAACCTTCGGCCCTGACATCACTGGCTCCCGGTTCGCAGACAGTCAAGATCAAGCCGGGCGAAGCGGTTTCAACGCCGCCGGCAGTCCAGCAGCCCGCTGAGGCAACACCGGCTGTGGCTGAAAAGCCCGAGGAGAAGGTTGCTGCTGTCGCGCCGGAACAGGCCGAAGTTGCTCCTTCGGTTGAACCTGCGCCCACAGTTGAAACTGCGCCGACAGCAAAACTGGGCGACGTGCCGGCAGAACCGGAAGCTGAGACCGAGACCGCCACATTTGACATAGTGCGGGTTGAGGAAGACGGAACGTCAGTGCTCGCCGGGCGCGCAGAGCCGGGTTCGACGGTTCGGCTCTTGATAGACGAGCAGGTTGCAGCCGAGACGCAGGCCAATGAGCGCGGTGAATGGGTCGTGATTCCCGATAATTCAATGTCCGCGGGCGCTCATCAGATACAGATCGAGACCGAAAATAAGGCCGGTGAAGTCAAGCGTGCAGAGCAGAGCGTCGCGTTGACGGTTCCCGACACGCCAGGCACGCAACCGCTTATTGTTTTGAGCGAAACAGCCAAACCGTCGATAGTGTTGCAGAAACCGCAAACTCAGGAAACCAAGCAGGCTGATGCTGCTCAGGAAACTCAGGCAGCGACAGAAGACGCTCCAGCCAATGAGGCTTCCGGACAAACGACAGACACAAATCAGATGGCTTCGGCTGAACCGGCTGTCGAGCCAGCCCCTGAAACCAAAACCGCTGCTTTGCAACCACCCGCGGCGGATGAAACGCCAACCATCAGGTCGACGCCACGCAAGTTGACAGTGGATGTCGTCGATTATGATGAAGCGGGACTGACGACATTTTCCGGTCGATCCACTCCTGACAACAGGGTGCGGGTATATGTAGACAACCGCTTTGCCGGTGAAACAACTGCGGGACGCGACGGTGGTTGGGCCTTTACTGCCGGTCGTGAAATTACGCCTGGTCCCCACGCCTTGCGCACCGATGAAATCGGGCCGAACGGAAAGGTCGTAGAGCGCATCGAGTTGCCCTTCTTCCGGGAGTCTGCGGAACGCATTGCGAGCCTCCAGGCGCAGCGTAAGGCTACGGCGGAGACCGGGGCAGAGAAACTGGATGCCACAGCAACCGCTGCCACAGACGCTGACGCAACCGAGAAAATGGCAATGGCTGAAACCCGGGCCGAACCAGCCGAAACGAAAACCTCTGATACATCGCCTGATGCCGTTGAAACCAAGCCGGTGGTCAGTGAGACTGAAGGTGAGCAAGTGCAAGCTGCGGTAACCCCGCAGGCAACGGCTACTCAACAGCCTTCCGAAGGCGAGGCCGATACAGAAACCATGCAGACAGAAGTTGCTCCGGTTGCTGTTGAACCTGGAGCCTCCCAGCAGCAGGCTTCAACGGACGAAGCCCCTGTTGACGCTGCCAAGCCCGAACCAGCCGAGCAGACTGCCGTGGTTGAAGCCCCTGTTGAAGCGGCCGAGTCTGAACCAGCCGAGGAGACTGCAGTGGTTGAAGCTCCTGTTGAACCGGCCAAGCCTGAAGCATCTGATCAGACCGCAATGGTCGAAGCCCCTGTTGAAGCTGCCGAGTCTGAACCAGCCGAGCAGACTGCAGTGGTTGAAGCTGCTGTTGAACCAGCCAGGCCTGAAGCATCTGAGCAGACCGCAGTTGTCGAAGCTGCTGTTGAACCGGCCAAGCCCGAAGCTTCTGATCAGACCGCAATGGTCGAAGCCCCTGTTGAAGCTGCCGAGTCTGAACCAGCCGAGCAGACTGCAACGGCTGAAGCCGCTGTTGAACCGGCCAAACCGGACTCCGCACAGCAGCAGGCCGCCGTTGTTGAACCGGTTGCTGAACCGGATGATTCCGCACAGCTCAAAGCCCCTGTTGAGGAGAATGCGCTGACGGAAGAAATCGCCAAACCAGCCGGCGAGCCTGCGCCTGTCGAAACCGCAGCGATATCGTCCGAAACAGAACAGGCTGTTACCGGTCCCCCTGCGGCCGGAAAGGTGGTTATTCAACCGGGAAACAATCTCTGGAACATCTCGCGTGTCATCTACGGCAAGGGCATCCAGTACACGGTGATTTATGAGGCCAACAAGGATCAGATCCGCAATCCGGACAAAATCTATCCCGGGCAGATTTTTGAAACCCCGGGGTCAAATGCGCCGGAGTCCATAGATCCTGCATGCCGGGGTCCGCTGACCGAGTGCAATTGATCGTTACCGAAAAGAATCTAGTGACCGTGCTTGTCGCCGGGTTCGCCGACGATGGCCTCGACCTGTACCTCGCCTGCCTTTTCGAAGGTTAGCGTGAGCGGAACGGCGGAGCCTTTCTCAGGCAGTTTGTTCACGTCGAACACCATGATGTGATAGCCGCCGGATTTCAACACTGTCATCGCCTTGGCCGGCACGTCGATGACCTCGACAGGCCGCATTTTCATGACGCCGTTGTCCATCGTATGTGAGTGAAGCTCCACCCGTTGCGACATTGGCGAGGATGCGGCGACCAGCTTGTCGGCATTGCCCGTGTTGTCGATGTTGAGGAAAATTGCGCCAGGGCGGCCTGCAATCAGGAAACGCGCTGTTGCGTTACCGATTGACAGCGAACCGGCTGTCGCCTGGACGGTCATCTCCTGGTGTCCATCGTTCATAAGGTGCATGACGGTAAAGGCGCCACCGGCGATGCCAAGTGCAGCCAGGGCGGCAATCAGATAGGTTTTCTTCATGGAAATGGGGGTCCTTGTGTTTCCCGGCACCGTGTCAAGCCGGTTAAGTCGCGGCCATGTGGCATACGGTCCTTGCGGCAGCGTCCTTCATCGTATATCGTCGATTTACGATGAAGGTGCGAATCGATAATGAGAACCCGACAGTATCAGTGCTCCGGGACAGCGTGGACAGTGCCCGGATGACATCTGTCATGGCGGCGTTGGGACATCCCGCACGAGTGACGATACTGCGCAGACTGGCGTGCTGCGACGAATGTTGCTGCCGCGACGTGGTGGACCATCTTGATCTGGCGCAATCCACTGTGTCACAACATCTGAAAGTGCTGGTCGAGGCAGGCCTTGTTACCTATGAACCCCGGCGACCGAAATCGCGTTATGTATTGAACAAGCAGGCGCTGAAGTCCGTGTCATGTGCGATCGGTGAGCTTGTCGATGATTGTTGTTCGCCCCAGCCGTCACCTGTTGGCAAAACCGCTAAACCCTAAGGCTTCTTGTTTTGACCGGTAAAAAAGTTTCCGCCGACAGCGGTTCGACGCTCCGTACGATCCGCAATCTATGGCCTTACATGTGGCCATCCGACCGTCCGGACCTGAAGGTCCGGGTGGTGTGGGCAACGCTGTTTCTGGTGCTTGCCAAGCTTGTGCTCATCGTGGTGCCGTACTTCTTCAAATACGCCACGGATGCCCTGAACGGCAAACCCGATGCGCCGGACCTTTTGCCGATCTGGCTGCTCACGCCAGTCATGCTGGTGCTTGCCTACAATGTCGCGCGGGTGACCCAATGGGGCCTGAACCAGTTGCGTGATGCGTTGTTTGCCCGTGTTGGCCAGCACGCAGTCCGGCAACTGGCTTTCCGCACGTTCAAGCACATGCACAAGCTGTCACTGCGGTTTCATCTGGAACGCAGAACCGGTGGCCTGTCGCGAATTATTGAACGCGGCACCAAGGGTATCGAAATCATTGTGCGGTTTACCATCTTGAACACCGCACCGACGATCCTGGAGTTTGCGCTCACCGCAGCGGTATTTGCCTACGCCTATGGCTGGAGCTATGTGGCCGTTATCGCAGCAGTGGTGTGGTTGTATTCCTGGTTCACGGTGCGCGCCAGCGACTGGCGCATCAACATCCGTAAGGAAATGAATGAGTCTGACAACGAGGCCAACACCAAGGCCATCGACAGCCTGCTGAATTTCGAGACTGTGAAATACTTTGGCAACGAGGAAATGGAAGCCCGCCGCTTCGACGATTCCATGCGACTCTACGAATCTGCGGCTACCAAGACCTGGACTTCGCTTGGGTGGCTGAATTTCGGACAAGGACTGATATTCGGTACGGGTATGACCATTGTGATGGTGATGTCGGCG
>CAYRLR010000213.1:0-5127 GCA_964424975.1 uncultured Anderseniella sp. | reverse complement strand
TCTTTTTCATGCCCGAAGAGACCGATGGCAAGAAGGACGTGGGTTTAGCAAACGTTGCGATCATGCCCGGTGCGTTCAGCAAGGGTACGTTTCTCGACATGTTCCAGTGGGTCCACAAGAAGGGCTACGAAACAGACGAGGGGTTTCAGCGCTATCACGCGCGCCGCATTGTCGAGCGCCGCGAGGCCGGGCAGGAAAACACTGATTGATTTCAATACCTGGTCCGCATGGAAGCCGTTGGCGAAATTGCGGACCGGGATTTATTCATTCACAAATATGAATTTGTCTTGATCTGTGGTGGAACCTGCACTAGGGTTTTGCTCAATAACAAAAAAAAGCGCTGGAGGAAATTAATGAGGGACATGCTAAAAGCAGGTGCCGTAGCAGTGGGTCTGGCAGTCTCTTTGTCAGGCATCGCAATGGCTGGTGAAGTTGCACCAACCGATGTGAGTTTCACTGATGACAACACAATAGTAGCATCGCTGACGGGTAAGCCGGGTGATGCAGCGACAGGGCGGAAAATATTTTCCAACCGGAAACTGGGCAATTGCCTGGCCTGTCACGAGAACACCGATCAGAAAGATCAGTTGTTCCACGGTAATGTGGGTCCCTCAGTGGATGGCGCGGCGGATCGCTGGAGTGAGGCGCAATTGCGGGCCATCGTGGTGAATTCCAAGAAGGTTTTCACTGAAGATACGGTCATGCCCGGGTTTTACTCACTGGAAGTTGGGCTGCACCCGCGCAAGGACCTCGTGGGAAAAACGATCCTGACGGCTGAGCAGGTAGAAGACGTTGTGGCTTACCTTGCCACGTTAAAGGAATAGGAGCGCACACGAATGAAATTCACCAGGAGACAAGCCCTTGGCCTTACCGCTGGCGCTGCTGCGCTGGGCTTTACCGGTCTGGGTAGCTCGTTGGCGTTTGCCAATGCCGAGGACACAGAAAAGCGGATAATGGAATTCACCGGCGGCAAGAAACCGGAAAGCGGCAAAATTACGCTGACGGCGCCGGAGATTGCGGAGAACGGCAATACGGTTCCCATAAGCGTTTCGGTTGAAAGCGCCATGTCAGGTGATGATCTGGTCGAGTCAGTCATGATCCTGGCTGAAGGCAACCCGAATCCCGCTGTTGCGACTTTCCACTTCACCGAATTGAGTGGTGAAGCTTCTGCAACGACCCGCATGCGGTTGGCCAAGACGCAGAATGTTGTCGCCGTTGCGAAAATGAAGGACGGGTCGGCTTATTCCGATACCCGTCAGGTCAAGGTCACAATTGGCGGCTGTGGCGGCTAAGGCACACGAGAAGGATCAAGTATAATGGCAAAATCAAAACCACGCGTGAAGGTGCCGAAGTCAGCAAAGGCTGGTGAAGTGATCACCATCAAGACGCTGATCAGCCACAAGATGGAATCAGGTCAGCGCAAGGACAAGGCTGGCAAGGTCATTCCACGGTCGATCATCAACAAGTTCACCTGCGAGTTCAACGGTGCCAAGGTGTTCGAATGTGATATCGACCCGGCTATTTCGGCCAACCCGTTCTTCGAGTTCACCGCAAAAGTATCAGAGCCGGGAACCTTCAATTTCATCTGGGTAGATGATGATGGTTCGATCTATACCGAGGAAAAGAAGATCGAAGTCAACTAACACGGACAGCGGCGTCTTCTGCCCGTTAGGGTCGGTAAGGCGATGACATGTCCGGGAGGAAACACGACGTGAAAAACAAAATAATTGCAACAAGTCTGGCGATGGCCTTGGTATCTACCGCAGGTATTGTTGGTCTCAGCGCTGACCCTGTCGACGAAACGCTGAGCATTGACGGTACTCCGATGGTGAGTCGCACCAAGGCACCTGAAGGCCACCCTTTCGACGAGGTCATGTCCGGCTGGTTGTTCCGAACCAGTGAGACCCGTGCCCTGGAGGCTGACAGCTTCAGCAATCCCGGCATGCTTGGTGTCGAAGAGGGCGAGGCCATCTGGAACACGGTTGAAGGCACGGCAGGCAAGTCCTGTGCTTCGTGTCACAACGACGCTAAGGAAAGCATGAAGGGCGTCGGCGCCAGTTATCCGAAATGGGATGCGGATGCCAAGCGGCCGATTAACCTCGAACTGCAGATCAACAAGTGCCGTGAACAGAACATGGGCGCGGAGCCTTACGCTTTTGACAAGGGCGGACAGAAGCCGCTGACGGCGTATATCAAGAACCAGTCACTCGGTATGCCTGTTGCCCTGGATCTGAGCAAGGGTGAATTGCAGAAATGGTGGGATGACGGCAAGAAGACATACTACTCCCGTACCGGCCAGTTGAACCTGTCATGTGCGTCCTGCCACGAGGACAACATGGGCAAGAATATCCGTGCCGACCATCTTAGCCAGGGCCAGGTCAATGGATTTCCTGTCTATCGTCTCAAGCAGGGTGGTCTCGTGTCCGTACACAACCGTTTCCGCGGTTGCATCCGCGATACCCGCGCAGAGTACCCCAAGGCATTCTCCGACGAGTTGATGGCGCTGGAACTGTATGTCACCTGGCGTGGCACCGGCCTGTCGGTGGAAACACCTGCAGTGCGCCAGTAGCCCACATACGTGAATGATGCTTGGGCGGGTGTTTTATTTAAATACCCGCCCTTTTTTTACACAAATACAGGGTTTCGGTCGTGAACCGTCCGGAAAGCTGAGCTTTATCGAGGTTTTTGGCCATGTTTACCAGACGTGATTTTCTGCAGTATACCATCAACGCCGGTGCCGCACTTGGGGCTGCGGGGTACGGTGCAAACATCACGCGTGCGCTGGCGCAGCAAAAACTGACCCAGGAAGACCTGCTGAAGTTTGACTCAAAGGGTCAGGTAACCCTGCTGCATTTCACCGATGTTCATGCCCAGCTGAAGCCGGTCTACTTCCGTCCGCCCGACACCAATATCGGCATTGGCGACTATGCCGGCATTCCCCCGCATCTGGTTGGCGAGGAGTTTCTTGCGCATTTTGGCATCGAGAGGGGCTCACCGCTCGCCTACGCCCACACCATGACCGACTATGTGGAACTGGCCCGCGCCTATGGCCGCCTCGGTGGACTGGACCGCACCGCGACCCTGGTGAAGGCGATCAGGGCAGACCGCGGTGACGACAAGGTGCTGTTCCTGGATGGCGGCGATACCTGGCAGGGATCCTACACGGCACTCAAGTCAAACGGCCAGGACATGGTCGATTGCATGAAGCTGCTCAGGCCCGATGCGATGGTCGGGCACTGGGAGTTCACGCTTGGTGAAGACCGGGTCAAGGAAATCATTGATGACATGGGGTATGCATTCCTTGCCTCGAACATTTTTGACAATGAGTGGGATGAGCCGGTGTTTGACAGCACCGCCATGTTTGAAAAGGGCGGCGTGAAGGTAGCGGTTATCGGCCAGGCAATGCCGTACACGCCGATTGCCAATCCGCGCTGGATGTTCCCGAAATGGTCATTCGGCATCCGCCCGGAGACGCTGCAGGACAATGTCGACAAGGCGCGCGCTGACGGTGCGGAGGTGGTGGTATTGCTGTCGCATGACGGGTTTGATGTCGACCGCAAGCTGGCAGGCGTGGTGAACGGCATCGACGTGATCCTGACCGGCCACACCCATGATGCCATTCCGCAGGCCATCGAAATCGGCAATACGCTGCTGTTGTCATCAGGCTCGCACGGCAAGTATCTTGGCCGGGTCGATCTCGAGGTGAAGGACGGCAAGGTGGTCGGCTACTCGTCCAACCTGATCCCGGTGTTTTCCGATGTGGTCCAGCCAGACGCCGAGATGGCGGCGAAGATTGACGAGGTGCGCAAGCCTCATGAAGCCGAATTGAACCGGGTGATCGGCAAAACGGAAAGCCTGCTGTACAGGCGCGGTAACTTCAACGGCACTTGGGATGACCTGATCTGTGAGGGCATCATCGAGCAGCGCGACACGCAGATTGCCCTGTCACCGGGCTTCAGGTGGGGCACCACGCTGTTGCCGGGTCAGGATATCACCATTGATGATCTCTATACCGAAACCTCGATGAGTTACCCGTCCGTGTATCGACTGGAGTTCACCGGTACGCAGCTGAAGGAAATCCTCGAGGACGTTTGCGATAACCTGTTCAACAAGGATCCGTTCTTCCAGCAGGGCGGCGACATGGTTCGCGTTGGCGGCATGAGCTACACCTGCTCACCCAACGCCGATATGGGCGGGCGTATTTCCGATATGCGGCTGATGTCGACAGGAGAGCCGCTGGAAGCAGAAACCAAGTATGTTGTCGGCGGCTGGGCATCGGTCAACGAGAATGTCGAAGGCCCTGCCATTTATGACCTGATGGAAACCCACATCACGCAGAAACAGGTTGTGAACCTGTCTGGTCAGCCCACGGTAAAAGTGAATTTGTGATGTCTTCACACTATACATTCATAAAAATGAATGTATAGTGTTTAGCTGCACGAGGAGTGACGCTCATGTCTGATGATAAAAAAGCTGCACAATCAGTAACCAGCCGCCGTCGTTTTCTGGGCGCCGGTCTGGCGCTTGGCGGCGCGGCGATTGCGGGCAAGGCTCGCGCAAGTGAGGGCGAGGCCGTCATTCTGGAAAAACAGGACTGGAACCTGTATCCCGGTGATGGCGTTGATGCGCGTCCATATGGTCATCCATCAGAGTTCGAGAAATCGGTGGTGCGGCGCAGTGTTCCCTGGCTGACGGCAGATCCGATTTCATCCGTCAACTTTACGCCATTGCATGACCTGGATGGTATCATCACGCCCAGCGGACTTTGTTTCGAACGCCATCATGCCGGCATTGCCGAAGTCGACCCTGCCGAGCATCGCCTGATGATCAATGGTCTGGTAGACCGCCAGATTGTTTTCACCATGGCTGACCTGATGCGGTTTCCGCGTGAGAACCATGTCTACTTTCTCGAATGCGCAGCCAATTCCGGCATGGAATGGCGCGGTGCGCAGCTGAATGGCTGCCAGTTCACCCACGGCATGATCCATAACCTCATGTACACCGGCGTGCCGCTGAAACTGCTTCTGGAAGAAGCCGGCGTAAAGACCAACGGCAAGTGGTTGATGCCGGAAGGCGCTGATGCGTCGGCCATGACGCGCTCCATTCCCATGGCGAAGGCCATGGAAG
>CAYRLR010000212.1:0-5134 GCA_964424975.1 uncultured Anderseniella sp. | reverse complement strand
CGCACCGGCAATGTTGGCGCTGCCGGGGCCGGGTCCGGCGACATGGTTGCTGCAACCTATGATCCGAATACAGTCGCCGGTGACGCGTTCGACATGGACAACATGGTTGAAGGCACCGCAACCAGGATATTGACGGCCACCGAGCGCACGAAACTTGCCGGCATTGAAACCGCGGCAACCGCAGACCAGACCGGCGCTGAAATCAAGGCGCTATATGAGGCTGAAAGCGACACCAACGCGTACACCGATGCCGAAAAAGCCAGGCTCGGGCATGTTTCCGTTACCCAGGCAGTCGACCTGGACCAGATGGAATCCGATATGGCGCTGTTCATCAATGGCGGCATGATCTTCAAGGATGACTGGGACGCATCGTCAGGCTCTTTTCCGGGCGGCGGTGCGGCGCAGGCCGGCTGGCAATACTATGTCAGCGTCGGCGGCAGCGTTGACAGCGTGGCGTTTTCTGCAGGCGATACCATTGTTGCCCGCGTCGACAATGCATCCTCCACGACCTATTCGCCCAACTGGCGCAAGCACGACCAGACAGATGCCGTGCAGGCCGTTGCCGGGCTGACCGGTTCGGTCTCTCAGGCAGCGTTGCTGACAGCGCTTGGCCTGGCGACACCTGACAGCCCGCAGTTCTCCGGGGTCAACATCGGCCATGCCACGGATACGACCCTGACGCGCATCGCGGCAGGACGAGTCGCCATAGAAGGCGATGAAATTGCCAGGCTGTCGGCAACCCAGACCCTGACCAACAAGTCGTTTCAATCAGGCAGCATCGACGGCGCAACTGTAACCGGCGTCCGGGAAGTCCTGACGGCGGACAGAACCTATTATGTCCGGACCGATGGCAACGATGGCAATGACGGCATGTCAAACAGCCCAGGCGGCGCGTTTCTTACCCTGCAGAAAGCGTTTGATGCACTGGGTATTCTTGATATGGGAGCACACTCTGCGGCAATTCAAATTGGTGATGGGACATATACGTCCGCGGTATTTGTTTCGGCCTCTTGGATGGGGGGAAGTGGCCTAACCATACAAGGCAATAGCGGAGCACCATCAAATGTTCTTTTGTCGGTAGCAGGCCACGCATTCGTATTTAATGTTCCACTACCATGTCCTGTGATTATAAAGGACCTTGAGCTGCGGACATCGTCTGGAGACGCTTTGAGGATTCCGTCACAGGGCATAAAACTACAATATTCAAATCTTATTTTTGGAGCCATTGCGGGCTCGGGGATCGTTTGTTTTGCGCCGGGATCATATGTGCAATGCATTGGAAATTACACAATCAATGGAAATTGCCAGAGACATTGGAACTTCCAATACAATAGTTTTCTGCGTGCGGATGGTAAAACCATCACGCTTGCTGGGACGCCCGCTTTCAGTATTGAGTTTGCAAATGCGGACACAGGCGCAGGCATGATTGTAAACGGTAATACGTTCAGCGGGTCCGCTACCGGCAAAAGATACAATTCAAAACTGACTGGTTTCATAAAAGTGGACGGTGCTGGATCGACTTATTTGCCTGGCAACGTATCCGGAACAACTGCAACCGGCGGTCAATACGGATGATGCGATTTACAATCAACGATGTGGCAAAAACCGGGTCAGAATAGCAAATCTGCATGACCACCTGCGTCAGGTCGCCCTTGACGTGTTTGCTGATAGCGACGCGGGGTTTGTAAACCTGTGACCAGTTCAACTTTCGCCTGAACCTGCTGCCCGCCCGAGTGTGCGACCACATCAGACGGGCCCGGCTTCCTTTGCCATAAACCCTCTCGAAAAGGACGGCATGGCCCTGCATTGGCCGTGACCGTGGACGGTCGACAATTGTCACACATTGACGGTGAAACAGTACGGGTGCGGCATGAAGCTTGACCCTTCGATTTTCCATGACTGGTCCATCTGGGTTGCAACCGGGCTGGCTGCATTCGCGACATGGATCGGGCGCGTGGTCTTCACCAACAACCGGCGCATAGACGCACTGGAAGCCGACAACAAGCACGCCCGCGAACTGCGCGAACGCCAGGACGCCGTGATCCAGGAAATCCGCGCCGATCAGAAGACGCTGCTCAGCCACCTTCTGAAGTCCAGGTAACTCATACAAACAACACCGGAGATATGCCATGCCACGTCCGCAAGGAATGGATACGCAAAGCCGTGCCGACTTGTTCTTTCTGTGGGCCATTGTTGCCGCCTTTGCCATTTGCGCGCTGGTGGGCCTGCACCTGGCCTTTACATCTTCTGCCGGGGCACAAACCGTCAATCACGGCGTCAAGCTGGATGCCGGGTGTACCGGCATTGACGAGCTCGCACTTGATGCGTCGAAGCGGTTTCCCGGCCAGGAGACGCGACGCCTTGAAGGCAATGAGGCCGCCGCGTTCATGGCGGCGTACAACGCACTCCCGCCGGTTTCAGACTTCGTCGCAACCGAATTGCTCATCGTGTTTCACGAACGGCACAAGGCGACCAGGATTGCGTTCTTCACAAACGGGTGCGCGGTTGCGCTGGCGATGGTGCCGATTGATATGGTGCGCGCCTTGCTCCGCAAAACCCAGGGCGCGAGCATATGAGCAGTCCCGTGTACCGGCTCACCTTCTTCACCGCATTTGTTGCACTGGTCATGCTCTCTGGCGCCGGGCCCGCACCGGCAAGGACAGTCAATATCTGCGCCTCCGTAACGCTGCCCGCACCCGGCAAATGCACCTATCTGAAAGTGCGCGGCTTCAGGGTCAGGGTGTGTAGATGAGAACCGGGACAGCGGGACTGGATCTGATCAAATCCTTCGAGGGCTGGCGTGCTGAAGCCTATCGCGATGCAGTAGGAGTCTGGACCATCGGCTACGGCCATACGGCTATGGCCGGCGCACCGCGACCGGTTGCCGGCATGGTCATCACAAGGGCGCAGGGCGAGCAATTGCTGCGCAGCGACCTGCTGATCTATGAGGCTGCAGTCAATCAGGCACTGACGATTGTCGTGTCGCAAAACCAGTTCGATGCGCTGGTCTCTTTTTGCTACAATGTCGGGCCTGGAAACTTCCGCACATCATCGGTGCTGCGCTACACAAACCAGGGCCGTTTTGCCGAAGTGCCGGGCAGGTTGATGCTCTGGAACAAGGCAAAGGGCAGGGTTCTCAGGGGCCTGACCCGGCGGCGCACGGCAGAAGGTGCGCTGTACATCACACCTGGTCTGCCTGATGTGCCGAAACCAGATCCTCAAGCGCCTGCACCAGAACCGGCTGAGCCCGGACCCGTCACACCGGAACCCCGGCAACACTGGCTGGTGCGGCTTGCGCTGGCCATATGGAAGGCATTCAGGAAATGAGCATCGTATCTATCATCGCAAATGCAGCACTCGGCCCTGTTCTGGACGTGTTCAAGGACCTGGGCGGCAAGTGGATCAACAAGCAGATCAGCGACGAGCAGTTCAGAACCGAGGTTCACAAGGCCCTGTTGCTGGCCATGACCAACCTGTGGTCCGAGCAAGGCAAGGTCATCATCGCGGAAATCAACAGTGACGACCGGTTGACCCGCGCATGGCGCCCTGCCGTGGCTGTCGGGTTTGCGTTCGTGCTGTTCTGGTATGCGTTCTTTGTGCCGATCGCCGTGGGTTGGCTCGGCGCACCGCCACTGGCGGTCGGAGACAAGCTGCTGGAATGGATCATGACGCTGCTCACCATCTCGATCACCGGCTATATCGGCGGACGCTCGATTGAAAAAGTCGTTGATAAATTCACCAGCAGAAAGGCCTGAAACATGGACACTATCACAGACATTATTTCAACCGGACACGGCTATCTGGACGCCGGCATAGCTGCAGCATCTGCAACGATTGCATGGCTGGCGGCGAAGTTTGACTGGTGGAAGCGCCAGTCAAAGCCGGAAAGGGTTGCCTTTGCAGTTGGCACGTTTCTCGTGGTTGCGTTCGCCCTGTCACTGGTCACGGCACTGTTTACCTGAAGCCTTCGTGCCTGACGTGCGTGCTGCCGGATAATTCAACACGCCCTGCACAATCTATAGTCTTGGCATTGCCGCTCAATTCGGACTAGGCTTCCGATATCGGGAGTATGAGGTCCGGGCCGATTGGCCGAGGACCGGTGAGGGAGTGGGTGGTTTGCACGGAAACCTGGACGCTATGCCGGCGATTTCGGCTTATCAGGTCACCAAGATATTCGGGACAGGCCCTGGCAGTGTCACCGCACTGGACAGCGTTTCCATTGATATCCAGCGCAACGAGTTTTTTACGCTGCTGGGCCCGTCAGGGTGCGGCAAGACAACGCTTCTGCGCCTGATCGCAGGTTTCGATCACCCGACCAGCGGCCGCATTGACCTTGAAGGCAGCGATATTTCCTACCTGCCGCCTTTCAAGCGCCCGGTGAACACGGTGTTCCAGTCCTATGCGCTGTTTCCTCATATGAGTGTTGCGGAAAACATCGGCTTCGGCCTGAAAATGCAGGGCAAACCGGCCGCCGAAATCGACACGGTGGTTGATGCCATGCTGAAACTGGTCAAGATGGAGGCCATGCGCGACCGCTCCACGGCACAGATATCAGGTGGCCAGCAACAACGCGTCGCGCTGGCCCGCGCGCTGGCACCCAAGCCAAAAGTGCTGTTGCTTGATGAACCGCTGTCTGCACTCGATCTGAAACTGCGCAAGGAAATGCAGATCGAGCTCAAACGCCTGCAGCATGAAACCGGCATTACCTTCGTGTTCGTCACCCATGACCAGGAAGAAGCCCTGACCATGTCGGACCGGCTTGCCGTGATGAGTGCCGGCAAGGTCCTGCAGGTCGGCAGCCCGAGGGAAATCTATGACCGCCCGTCAAGGCGTTTCGTGGCCGACTTTATCGGTGAAACCAACTTCATGGACGCCGAACTGGTCTCGGCAGATGGAGGAGACGCTGTGCTCAAGCTTGCCTCGGGCAAGCAGATTTCAGCCAGCTTGCCTGAAGGTGACGACATAACCGGAACGGTAACTGCCGTGGTGCGGCCCGAACATGCCTCGCTGACCAAACCGAAGGCCGCATCGATCCTGAAGGGCACCCTGGACAATGTCGTCTATTTCGGCACCGACACCCACTATCACGTGGCCCTGGAGACCGGTGGTACGTTTACCGTGCGCATGCAGAATG
>CAYRLR010000211.1:3798-5152 GCA_964424975.1 uncultured Anderseniella sp. | reverse complement strand
GCAAAAACCACATCTCGCTGCATCTAAAATCGACGCCACTTGGGAAATAGGGGAATAATCAATTTTCTACCTGAAACTCGGCCACCGAGCAAAGGACCAAACCCGATCTGATAGGAACCTTTGCCATTGCGAACGGCAAACTTAATGGTTGCCGAATAGCAGGTTTGGCCGGTGTTGTTGTGGACCAGGTTTGCTCTAACTGAGTATTTTCCATCTGAACTTGAGTTCGTCGCAGTGACCTTCCTCTTGTTCACTTTCTTTTTTCTTTTGACGGCCTTGGGCCGTTTCTTCGTGGATGATTTGGGTTTGATATTTCTGGGCTGAACCTGCGATGGTTGCGAGAAAGCACCCCCGCCACTCTTTTGGGCCGCCTGAATTGCCCCCGCTTGCGCAAGTGTGCTTAGACCAACAATGACGATAAACAACAGCTTTCGCATTATCTTATCCCAATCCCCATACGCAAAACCGTGAAGCTAGTTACTGGCTGCACACGCATCTGACTTGACCACACACCCACTGCCATGACGTCCACAGATTTCAAGTGCCGTAGCACGCGCTCCCTGCAGATCATCCCGAACTGCCCACCCCCAGCCGCGACCGGACAGGGCTATTGCAGCGCAATTGTTGCCGGAGAAAGTCAGAGTCTGGCTGCAACTGCCGCATCTTGTGCGCAAGGTGTCTACTGCCGATTGCCGGGACCTGAAATCTGACAATACCGATATGTGTTTTTCCGCCGGCGAGAATCCGATTATTCCCCATTGAGCGGGCACTTGACGATTCCGGATTTTTGCCAGCAGACCAAGGGTCAACTGGCCGTCGGCCACCAATCCGATGTCCGCCTGAAAAGCGCTGATTGCCGACACGGTTCGGGTTCCGATTGCCCCGTCGGCAGGGCCCGGGTCAAAGTTGAGCTGAAACAGTTTGCTTTGGACCTCGGCAATTGCACTGCGTTCAGTGACCGCCGTTTCCGGCGGAATAGCCGCTAGCCTGTCGTTCCCGGTTTCCTGCGCAACCGGTTTGAGTTCAACCTCCTGCGCCGGCGGCGCCGGGTTTTCAGGTTTGATCCTGGCAATCATCAACCTGGCAATGGTTGAAAATGTTCCATCAGGGTACTCTTCAAGATAGCTCCCCAGCAGAGCCGCATCTGAACTGTCCTTTACCGAATCCCAATACAGCATTTCAGCGGCCAGCAGACTGTCCTTGCTGTTGCGTGCAAGCGCATTCGGCACCGGCTTTTGCGGCACCATCGTTGCTGCGACAAGTGATTTTTCAGACGCCTTCTTCAAAAAGATTTTCTTGCCGGGCAATGAGCCATAGGTGAACGGTTGCTGCCGACCCCTCGTTGTCTGATAAA
>CAYRLR010000211.1:0-3788 GCA_964424975.1 uncultured Anderseniella sp. | reverse complement strand
ATAAACCTTGTCGCGGACTTTCCGAAACAGAAAGTTCAACTCAAGGCCGGGCTCTTCGAGATTTTCCAGCAGGGCAGCCGTATAGGGACTATTGCGGCCCTCGCCATCGTCAGCAGTTGTGCCCTCCTTGGCCGCAAAGCTTACCAGCGTCCCGACGGCCGGTTCGACGCGTGCCAGACCGCGTCCGATTGATCTGGTAGATGATGTCTTCTTTATCTTGTTCAAGAACGGATTGTTGCGGCAGGCGTCGAGCAGCAGCATGCGCAGTTCACCCGCGCCTTCTACCGCCAACATCCCGCTATCAAGCGGAATTGCTTCAAACTGAACATCAAGATCATTCCGCAATTGCGCATCGACAGGGATGAGATAGTTGGTCCCGTTAACCTCGATACCGTGGCCGGCGAAATAGACCAATGCTCTTTCCGACCCTTGAGCCCGACGACTGAATTCCCGCAGATTTCGACGCATATTGTCGTAATTCAGATCATGAAACAGCATTACCTCGAAGCCCAGGCGTTGCAACGCAGCGGCCACGTCGGTTGAGTCATTCCTGGGGTTTACCAGCTGCGAAACGGCCTGGTAATTGGAATTGCCGATTACAAGCGCGACGCGCTTGGACGCTGCCCACGCGCCGCACGACATCGCGAGCATCAACACGGCAAGCGTTGCCGCCGCAAATATTGACCAGTATCTCATTCCCACAGCTCCTTCAGGTCACAGGAGAGGGTAGGCAACCCGCCGCAAAAATCAAGGGTGCTCCTTGTTTCGCTCCTTGCAAACACTGGGATGGTCGAAAAGGGCAGATAGATCGCGCGTGCCGACGGTAGCCAGCCAACGCATCCACGAAAGGCATGGGTGTCCTGCCCATCTGCCTGCAACGTTGTGCGCATCGCACCAGTTTTTGCAAAACGGGTTTGCAGCGTGATGGCTTTTCACTGAAACTCGGCTGCAAGCTGGACAGATTCCAGTCGACACAGCCCGATGGGCGCGGTCAGGTAACAACAAGGGAGAAAGCAGCCATGCTTACCGGCGACATGCTGCGTCGATCTGCAGAACGATTTCCACACAAGCCGGCCATTCTCTGGCAAGGCAGTTGCTTGACATACCAGGCACTCGATGAAGCGGCAAACCGGCTGGCCAATGCGTTGATCGCAAGCGGTATCGCCAAGGGTGCGAAGGTTGGAATCATCAGCCGCAACCGCACCGAGTACGGGATCGCATTTTTTGGCGTTGCCCGCTCCGGCGCGGTTCTGGTGAATGTGTCAGTCCTCTATGCGCCGGACGAACTGGTCTATGTGCTGGACAAGGCGGACATCGAGTTCCTGTTCTACGAGGACCTGTTTGCCGAAAAGATAGATGCTGTACGCGACAGGCTGCCCAGGCTGGGCAGGACGTTACGCATTGCCAGTGACAGCAGCGACGAGTTCAGCCGGTTTTACGGGTCATCGCCGGCTGCAGCTCCCGGCGCCGAAATTCACGAGGATGACCCGTTTTGCATGACCTATACAGGCGGTACCACCGGTCGCCCCAAGGGAGTACTGGTCAGCCACCGAAATCGTGCGATCACGGCTCATACGGTGATGGTGGAAGAAGCCATCGACGAGCGCGATGTCGTCGGCATCGCAACCCCGATGTTTCATGTCGCGGCCCTCAACATCATGTTTCAACCCGCCATACTCGCCGGTGCGACCACCACCTTGCTCAGCAAATGGGATCCAGGCGACTTTGCGGAAATGGCGCAACGAACCGGTATGACCGCCGCTTTCATGGTGCCGACACAGGTATCGATGGTCGTCAGTGATCCTCAGTTCGATGCAACGAGATTTGCAACCTGGCGCAAGCTGTCGTTTGCGGGAGCGCCGATGCCCGACTGGGTCCAGCACAAGATGATCGAGGTCCTGCCAAACGTGAACATGACCCAGATTTACGGTCAGTCGGAGATGGGTGTTCTGACGTCGCTGCGCCATTGGTATCTGCCTGAGAAACTCGGTTCCGTTGGACGCCAGGCCTACAATGTGGATGTGGCCGTCATTGATCAGGACGGACATCCGGTAGCGCCGGGCGAAATTGGTGAAATCGTGTCGCGCGGCGACAATGTGATGCTTGAATATTATAACGAACCCGAGCAGACGGCTGCATTCTGGCGGCATGGCTGGGCCCACACTGATGATGTCGGCACCATTGACGAGGACGGGTTCATCACCCTGGTCGACCGCTCCAAGGACATGATCATTTCCGGCGGGGAGAACGTCTATCCGAAGGAAATCGAGAACGCGATTTACGATCACGACGCCGTCGCTGAATGCGCTGTATTCGGCATCCCGCACGACAAGTGGGGAGAAGTTCCGGCGGCCTATGTTTGCCTGAAAGACAATGCCGTGCTTAGCGAACGCGACCTCGTTGCGCATTGCGCTGACCGGCTGGCGCTGTTCAAGCGACCGCACATCGTCAAGTTCGTCGATGACTTTCCCAAGACCCCGATCGGCAAAATCCAGAAGAACATCCTGCGCGAACCCTACTGGAAGGATCGGGACAAGAAAATCTGATCAATCGGCACGCCGCTAATTTCATATATAAATATTTTACTTTTAAAATATCCCTGAATTATGCATGATCAGTCCATCTGATGCAGCAGTTTCGCTGGCAGGAGGATGAACCGGATGAAGGTTGCGTGTATCGGCGGTGGACCGGCAGGTCTGTATTTTGCAATTTCGATGAAGTTGCGCGATCCGGGCCACGAGGTCATCGTGTACGAGCGAAACCGGGCCGATGACACATTCGGCTGGGGCGTAGTGCTGTCGGACGAGACACTGGACAATCTGGCCGCCAATGACGCCACCAGCGCAGCCTCCATCCGCGAGCATTTCGCCTACTGGGACGCCATCGCCGTTCACTTCAGGGGCACAACCCAGGTCTCGACAGGGCATGGCTTTTGCGGCATCGGCCGCAAGCGGCTGCTGCAGTTATTGCAGGTCCGGGCGCGCGAAGTTGGCGTTGATCTTCGCTATGAAACAGAAATCCGGGACATCGACGACCTGATGCAATCGCACGATCTCGTGGTGGCGCCTGATGGTGTCAATTCAGCTGCACGCAGCAAGTTCCAGGACGTGTTCAGGCCCGATATCGACGTTCGCAAGTGCCATTATACATGGCTTGGCACGCATCAGAAGTTTGACGGCGCCTTCACTTTCATTTTCGAAGAGACCGAGCACGGCTGGGTCTGGGTGCATGCCTACCAGTTTGACCCGGATACCGCGACTTTCATTATCGAGTGCTCCGACGAGACCTATCAGCGCTTTGGTTTCGAGCATATGAGCCAGCAGGACTCCATCGCCACCTGCGAGGCGATCTTCAAGGACTATCTCGGCGGGCATTCGCTGATGACCAATGCCGGGCATGCGCGCGGTTCGGCCTGGATCCGGTTCCCGCGCGTGCTGTGCGAGCGCTGGAGCCATGAAAACCTGGTGCTGATGGGCGACGCTGCGGCAAGCGCGCATTTTTCCATTGGGTCCGGCACCAAGCTGGCGCTGGAAAGCGCCATTGCGCTGGCAGACTACCTGCATACCGAGACGTCGATGCAGGCCGCGTTTGAAAAGTATGAAGATGCCCGCCGGCTGGAGGTCTTGCGGCTGCAATCGGCAGCCCGCAATTCGCTGGAATGGTTCGAGGACATCGAACGCTATTTCAACCTGGACCCGGTGCAGTTCAATTATTCACTGCTGACCCGGTCGCAGCGAATCAGCCATGAAAACCTGCGCCTGCGCGACCCCGAGTGGATGAAGCAGGCC
>CAYRLR010000210.1:0-5164 GCA_964424975.1 uncultured Anderseniella sp. | reverse complement strand
CCCGCGGCTGGAACCGGGCCCGCGCTTTTGGGTTTCACGTCTTGTGCCGCGGTCGGCGGTACATGACTTGAACCGCATCAGCTCGGCCAGCATTTCAGCCCGCCGGACCAGCGGCAGGAACCGGGCCCGCGCTTCCACAACTTCAGGATTGTCGCGCCTGACTGCGGTAGAGGTGACCACGACCTGAGCATCGCCCAGATTGTCGGGGCGGTGACCTATATGGACAGTGACACCTGCCTTGCGCAGCCGGGCGACATTGTAATTGTCGGCCATGTCGGAACCCTGCACGGTATACCCCAACGTCGCCATTACTTCGGCAATGCCGCTCATGCCAATTCCGCCGATACCCACGAAGTGGATAGGCCCGATATCCTGCGTCAGTTTCATTCCGGTGCAATATCCTTTGACTGTGTTTCGCGCGCCAGTTGTTCAACCTGGTCTGCCAGTAATTCAGCAGCGTTTGGCCGACCGTGCGCCGATGCAGCCAATGCCGTTCTGGTAAGGTCCAGCTCGTCGAAACGCAAGCGGGTAAACACGGCGGCCGTTTCCTGCGGTGTCATGTCGTTCTGCATCATGACCCAGCCGCCGCCAGCCTTCTCCATGCTTTGTGCATTGCGCAACTGGTCGTTGTCCAGAGCATGCGGCAACGGCACATAGATAGCCGGCCTGCCGATCACACCCAGTTCGGCCACGGTGGATGCGCCGGAACGACAGATCACCAGATGGGATCTGGCGATCAGTTCCGGCATGTCATCAAAGAAACTTTTGCACAGAGCCGTCACGCCTGCTGCTGCATAGGCATCGCGCACGCGATCAATATCTTCAGGCCTGCACTGCTGGGCAATTCGCAACGTTCTGAGAACGGCTTTCGGCAGTTCAGCCACCATCTTCGGCATGAAGTCGGAGAAGAACTGCGCCCCCTGACTGCCGCCAAACACCAGCAGGTTGAAGGGCTCGTCGGCGCGCGGGGCACTGTAGGGCCGCGCTGCATCGATCACCATCTTACGCACCGGATTTCCCGTCAGTTGCACGCGAGCCATTTGCCTGGCGGAAAATCCGTATAGCGGTTCGAATGATGAAGCGATTACCCGTGCATTGCCCAGGCCTGCTGCAATCCGGTTGGCACGCCCGGCAACAGCGTTCTGCTCATGCAGCATGGACGCAATGCCGGCATAACGCGCAGCCATCATGACCGGCAGCGACGGATACCCGCCGAAGCCAACCACCACCTGCGGCGTCAACTGCTTGAACCGGGCCAGGCACTGCCGAAACCCCAACACCAGTTGCGAGGCTTGTGCAGGCAGTTGCCACGGCTTGCCGAAGGTCAGCGTCGATGACGCAATCTCGTGCACGGTCCCGTCGCGAAACCGGTCCCGCCATTCCAGGCCACGCTTGTCCGTGAACAGTTGCACGCTCCAGCCGCGAGACTCAAGTTCGGCGGCGAGCGCCTGCGCGGGAAACAGGTGACCGCCGGTTCCGCCTGACGCCAGAACGATCGTTCTGCCGGATTTGACCTTGGCTGTTTCGGACTTTTCCATGGCGCTCAGACCGCCTTCACAGCCATACCGCCAGGCCGGGCATGCAACGCAGTGCTGCGCACCCGCACCCGCGAAAATGCCAGCAGCAGGCCCATGGAAAACGCCATTGCGATCAGCGATGAGCCGCCATAGGAAATGAACGGCAACGTCATCCCCTTGGCCGGCAGCAGTGTCAGGTTCACCCCCAGGTTTATGAACGACTGGAAGCCATACAGGCTGACCAGTCCGGTCAACGACAATACCGCAAACGGGTCCGTAACACGCATGGCGCGCAACAGCACCCGCAACACGATGAAGCCGACGATGAAGATCAGGATGGCGCTTGCGATAAAGCCGAATTCCTCGCCAATGACGGCTGGAATGAAGTCAGTGTGCGCATCCGGCAATATATGCTTGGCGGTTCCGCCCCCGGGCCCGGTTCCCATCAGCCCGCCATTGTTGAATGCCTGGGTTGCCGCATCTACCTGGAACGTATCGTGCTTTTCAGGATCCAGAAACCGGTTTACCCGCGATGCGACATGCGGAAATGTCAGAAACGCGGCAACCGCGCCGCCGCCGGCCAGCCCGGCAAGTCCCAATATCCACACCCATGAAATGCCATGAACCAGCAGCAGGGTCGCAAACACTGCCGCAACGAGGACCAACTGTCCAAAGTCCGGTTGCATGACCAGCAACCCGGCCATGGCCGCAAACATCGCGAAGGCAATCCACAGGCCGGGCATGTCCGGTCGCCGGATGCCTTCCGCCAGAAACCAGGCTGCAGCAACCACGAATGCAGGCTTGGCAAACTCGGAAGGTTGTACATTGATGGGTCCCAGATCGAGCCAGCGATGCGCACCCTTGATTTCCGGTCCCACGTAAATCGCCAGCAGCATGGCGGCCAGGCCTGCCACGAAAGTGGCCATGCAGATGCGACGCGCCTGAACCGGCGACAACAGCGATGTCGCCAGCAGCACAGCGGCAGCCGGTACGAGAAACACCAGCTGGCGCTTGAAGAAATGAAAGTGTTCAAGCCCGAGGCGCGCTGCAACCGGCGGGCTGGCGGCCATGGAAAACAGCACACCCGACGCCATCAGCACCAGCACGCAGCCCAGCAGCACCTTGTCGACAGAGAACCACCACTCGGCAATCAGTCCGCGATCGGAACGGGAGATCAGCATGTCTCAGGCCACCTTTGCTTGCTGCTGCACGCCATCCAGCGCCAGCACACAGGCGCGAAAATCATCTCCGCGCTTTTCAAAATTGGGATATTGATCAAACGAAGCGCAAGCCGGCGACAACAGCACGGCTATATCATGTGCATCACTGCTATCAGCGGCAGCATCCAGCGCTGCCTGCTGCACGGCAGCGGCCATGGACTCACAGGTTACATGGGCTGCCTTGCCGTCCAGGGCATTGGCCAGCAGCGCAGCGTCCTGACCGATCAGATAGGCTTTTGCAATCCGGTGGAAGTGCGGCTCCAGCGGAGCTATGCCACCCTGCTTGGCCTGCCCTCCCGCGATCCAGTAAATGCGCTCAAAACTCGACAGGGCCTTTTCAGCCGCGTCCGCGTTCGTTGCCTTGCTGTCATTGATGAAAACCACACGACCGGCAAAGCCGATCTCTTCCATGCGATGTTCCAGCCCCGGAAAACTGTTGTATCCCTGTTCAATCTGGGTGCCATCGAGACCGAAGCGGCGCGCGACAATGTAAGCCGCGCATGCATTCTGGGCATTGTGCAACCCGCGCAGCGCCCGTGCCTGCAACAGCGATACGGATGTGCCATCGCGCATATCGACGACCGCGGTGCCGTCCGATTTCACAGCAACAGCCTTGCCTGCCGCGGAAAATGACACCAGCGAGGTGTGTTTGGCAGCATCGGCGGCAATGCGCGCGCACCATTCATCATCCAGCGAAATGCCGGCAAGGTCATTTTCATCCTGCAACGCAAACATGCGCGCCTTGACGGCGGCATAATTGTTCATGTCACCATGGCGCTCCAGGTGATCCGGCGTCAGGTTCATCAAGATACCCACATCCGGTTTCAGCGACGGCATCAGATCGATCTGGTAGGACGACAGTTCAATCACGTAGATGCTGGTCGACGTCGGTGCCGGCAGCAACAATACGGCAGTGCCGATATTCCCACCCACCTGAACGTCAAGCCCGGCGGATGCCAGCACATGCCCCGTCAGCGCGGTTGTGGTAGACTTGCCGTTGGTGCCGGTAATCGCCACCAGTTTCGCACCGGTGCCCACCAGTTCACGAGCCAGAATTTCAGTGTCGCCAATAATCTCCAGCCCGCAGGCCGTGGCTTTCTTGACGCTCCAGTGCGGTTCGGGATGGGTCAGCGGCACACCAGGGGACAGCACGAAACTGTCGAGAGTGGTAAAGTCGACACCATGCAGGTCGACCACCGGCAAGCCTTGCTCCCTGGCCTTCTCGGCGGCAGCGGGCGCATCATCCCAGGCAAGCACCTCGGCACCGCCGCGCACAAGGGCGTCAACAGTGGCGTTGCCACTGCGGCCCAGGCCGAACACGCCGACCCTTTTGCCCTTAAAACTGTGCGCTGCGATAGTCATGGTGTATCAGACGGCTCCTGGATCAGGGTTACGGGTTCAATTGAACCCATGTTGCTCTAGCGCAGTTTCAGTGTGGCAAGGCCCACCAGTGCCAGCACGACCGAAATAATCCAGAAACGGATGACAATGGTTGGTTCCTTCCAGCCCTTCTGTTCGAAGTGATGATGCAGCGGCGCCATGGCGAACACTCGTTTGCCGGTGAGTTTGAAGGATGCCACCTGCACAATCACCGAAACGGTTTCAAGCACGAACAGGCCGCCAATTATGGCCAGTACAATCTCGTGTTTTGCTGCCACGGCTATGGCACCCAGCGTACCGCCCAGGGACAGCGATCCTGTATCGCCCATGAAAATCATGGCAGGCGGGGCGTTGAACCACAAGAAACCCAGCCCTGCCCCGATCAGGGCACCGCACAGAACCGCCAGTTCGCCGGTGCCGCGAATGTAGTGAATCTGCAGGTAATCGGCGAATTTCACATTGCCGGCGAGATACACGATGACCCCGAAACTGGCTGCAGCAATCATCACCGGCACGATTGCCAGCCCGTCGAGACCATCAGTCAGATTGACGGCATTGCCTGCGCCAACCACGACCACCATGCCGAACAGGATAAAAAACGCCCCCATCTGGATCAGCGTGTCTTTCAGGAACGGCAGTGCCAGTGCATTGGACAGGTTGTCTTCACCCAGTGCCGTGAACATCCATACCGCAAAACCGGCAATCACAAACTCCAGCGACAGCCTTATGCGCCCTGAAAACCCGCCAACCGTGGCACGCGTCACCTTCAGATAATCGTCATAGAAACCGATTGCACCAAAACCCAGTGTGACGAACAGCACCGACCACACATAGAGATTGTTCAGGTCGGCCCACAACAGTGTCGAGATCACTATACCCGCCAGGATCATCAGCCCGCCCATGGTGGGGGTACCCTGTTTCTCGATGATGTGGCGCGCCGGACCATCTTCACGGATTGGCTGGCCCTTGCCCTGTTTCAATCGCAGGTTCGAGATCAGCCAGGGGCCGAACATGAACACCAGGAA
Organism: uncultured Anderseniella sp.; assembly: GCA_964424975.1. Lineage (GTDB taxonomy): Bacteria > Pseudomonadota > Alphaproteobacteria > Rhizobiales > Aestuariivirgaceae > Anderseniella. The sequence continues at coordinate 22 of CAYRLR010000210.1, read as the reverse complement.
CAGCGAGGTCATCAGCGCTCCG
>CAYRLR010000209.1:0-5180 GCA_964424975.1 uncultured Anderseniella sp. | reverse complement strand
TGGTCCAGAAACCGGACAATGCGTGGATACTTGTAAGGCGCTATGCTGGTTTTGACATGATCCTGCAGGTCCTCCACCAGCCTGGATCTGTGCTGGCCTGGCACCGGTGTTACCACATAGGCCACCACGATCTGCCCGCGTTCCTCGGACGCTTCGCCCACAACGGCACATTCGCGGACATCGGGGTGCAGCAGCAACGCGTTTTCAACCTCGACACCTGAAATATTGTAGCCCGATGAAATGATCATGTCGTCAAGACGGCTGTGATAGGCCAGGTAACCGTCTTGCGTTATCGAGCAGGCATCACCGGTGATGTTCCAGCCGTTCTGCACGTATACCGTTTGGCGCTCATCATCGAGATAGCGGCATCCGGTTGGACCCCTGACGGCGAGCCGCCCGATCTCGTTGGCCGGCAGCGTGTTGCCGGTCTCATCGACAACGGTGATGTCGAAGCCGGGTATCGCCGGGCCGATGTATCCGGGCCGGATGTCTTGCCCTGCTGATCCGGCAAAGGCATGCAGCATTTCGGTTGACCCCAGAACTTCCGCCAGTTGCAGGCCGGTCGCGTCGGCCCATGCCTGCCTGACCGGCAAAGGCAATGCCTCGCCGGAAGAGACCGCCAGTCGCAATGTCGCCAGGCACTGCCGCGTCTTCAGTTTCACCATCTGCTGAAAGAAGGTCGGCACTGTAAAACACACCGTAGCGCCATAGGTGTCGATGGCATCGAGCAGTTTTTCCGGCGAATAGCGTGCATTGAGCACGCTGCACGCTCCTGCATAAAACGGAAACACCAGCAAGCCGCCAAGGCCGAAGGTGAAGGCAAGTGGTGCTGTACCGATGAATACATCATCCGGCGTGGGCGCAACAATGTGCCGACACATGGTCTCGCAGATGGCGATCACGTCGCGATGACAATGAACCGTGGCCTTGGGCTTTCCGGTCGTGCCCGAGGTGAATGCGATCAGCGATATGTCATCCGCCAGTGTGGAGCAGGTCTCATGTTGCGGCGAAGCGACAGCCATCAGGTCGAACAGCTCACCCTCGCCAGGTCCGAATTCGATGACCGGTAACTTGCTGCCGGATGCCCCGATAGCCAGTGACAAATCCTGCATGAGAGTGGTTTCACAGAACGCCAGTGCAGGTTGCGACATGTCGATAATGACTCGCAGTTCACTGTCGCGCAGCAAGGACATGGTTGTCACCGCCACCGCGCCAATCTTCTGCACGGCCAGCCAGATCAGGGCGATCTCCGGTGAATTGCCGCCGCGGATCAAAACACGATTGCCCGGTTTTACGTCATGGCGGTGGACCATCACCGAGGCCGCCCGGCAGACATGCTCGTTCAATGCGGCGTAAGTCCATGTCCGCTTGCCGCTTCGCACTGCAGGCCCGTCGCCGTGACCGTTGGAAATATGCCGGTCCAGCAGCGCGGACACGCAATTGAGAGGGTCCAGACCGGAGGTGCCTGGCAGTGGCGTTATGTGTGGCCACTGATCCGGGGGCGGCAGCCGGTCATGGACAAACCGGTCTTTCTGCGGGCTTGGCGGCGGCGTCATTCAGGTGCCCAGCCCGGTGCTGTCAGGCGGCGTTTGCCGTCAGAAGACTTGAGCACGTCGGGTTCGTCCAGTTGCAACCGGTCCCACAGCTTGCACGTCACCTGCTTGTGGTTCTGGTCGAGCCCTTCACAGTAATTGGTGTACTCGCACAGCCTGACGTCGCCGCCATGGCCGGTTTCAAGCTTCTTGAACCAGTCGGGATCAGCCAGTGTCTGGCGCGCCGCGCCGATGATGTCCGCCGTACCGTCATTCAGTGTGGCTTCCGCCATTTCAAAGTTGTGGATGCCGCCTGCCGCAACAACCGGCGTGTCAAAACCGGCTTTGCGAACCGCCTGTCGAATGGCCCTGGTCGCAGCCAGGTTCCGGCCAAACGGGCCCTTTTCATCGGAGATGTATTGCGGCATGCACTCATAGCCGCTGGGCCCGGTATAGGGATAGGCAGCAGCGCCAACCTTGGGCTGTTTGGCGTCGTCAAACTTGCCCCCGCGCGAGAGCGACAGAAAGTCCATGCCGGCTGCCGCAAACGCTGTTGCAAACCGGCAGACATCTTCAAGCGTGCTGCCGCCCTCAATGGCTTCGCAAGCCAGGAACCTGGACCCGACGACAAAGTCTTCCGGCACCGACCGGCGCACCGCGTCATAAACCTCGAGCGGCAGGCGAACGCGCGCATCCGCTGGCCCGCCATATCCGTCATCGCGCTGGTTCTTGGCCGACAGAAACGAGGCCATGGTGTAGGCATGGGCATAGTGCAGCTCAACCCCGTCAAATCCGGCACGGTTGGCGCGGTCGGCTGCCTGGGCAAACAGGTCCGGCAGAACTTGCGGCAGTTCCCTGATATGATCCAGGTGCATGTCGTTGACCTGTTCGCGATAGCCCTTGGTCAGCGCCTCGAACTCGCGCGCAGTCAGAACCTGTTCCAGTTCATTGTCGGCCATGGCCGTCAGGGCGCTGCGTACGTCCACCTCGCTGGCGTCACCCATGTTCAGCGCCTGACGATGTTGTGGCGTGATGGCGAGAAAACGATTCAGAAACTTGGCCCTGTCGGGGCGGCGCTTGATTGCCAGGAAGTCAATCAGCTGAATGAACAGCTTCGTCGTGCCACCGCTTTGCTTGTGCACAACATCGACCAGTTGCTCAAGCCCGTCCAGAAACCGGTCATGACCGATGCGAAGCAGGGGCCCGGACGGTACATCGCGGATGCCGGTCGCCTCCACGACGATGGCCGCCGGGCGGCCGTGCGCGAAGCGGCCGTACCAATCTAGCACTTCCGGTGTCACATAGCCGTTGTCGGTAGCGCGCCAGGGCACCATTGCGGGAATCCAGGTCCGGTTGCGCAGCGATAGCCGACCGGCCTGCAAAGCGGAAAACAGCGTTGACGACGCACACTCTTCGGTGTCCGGCACGTGCCCGGGCTCAGAGTGCCATTTTATCTTTTCAGGCGGTTTCCACATATGACCTTGACCTCTTCAAACCGATTACTGTACGGGCAACGGCAACACGGCCGTGGCCTCGATTTCAACCAGTGCGTCGTCTTCGACGAGGGCGACCACCTGAACCAGTGCCATGGCCGGAAAATGCGCACCGATGACCCGCTTGTAGGCAGCGCCCAGTTCACGCTGGCAGCCAAGGTATTTTTTCTTGTCCGTCACATACCAGGTCATGCGCACGATATGGTCGGGCCTGGCACCAGCTTCTGCCAGCACGGCAACCACATTGCGCAGCGCCTGTTCGGCCTGGCCTGCGAAATCGCTGGCCTTGAACACTTCCTGCGCAGTCCAGCCGATCATGCCGCCGGTAAACACCATGCGGCCCTCGGCAGCCACGCCGTTGGCATAGCCTTTCGGTTGTTTCCAGCCCTTTGGTTGCAAGAACTCCATCATATCATCCCTCTCTGAGCCGGAAGCGCTGGATTTTGCCGGTTTGCGTCTTGGGCAGTGCGTCAGTGAACACCACCGAGCGCGGGTACTTGTAGGGTGCAATGGCCTGCTTGACGTGGGCCTGCAGGCGCTTGATGCACTCATCATCCGGGCTGATCCCTTCGACCAGCACCACAAAGGCCTGCACGATCTGGCCACGGTCTTCATCCGCCATGCCGATCACCGCACATTCAACCACATCTGCGTTCGACAGCAGGGCGGCCTCCACCTCCGGTCCGGCAATATTGTAGCCGGACGAGATGATCATGTCGTCGCTGCGCGCGGCAAAGTGGAAAATGCCTGCTTCATCCTGGATGAAGCTGTCGCCGGTCAGGTTCCAGCCATCGCGCACATAATCTGCCTGCCGGTCGTCGTTCAGGTAACGGCACCCGGTGGGGCCTTTGACGGCCAGCTTGCCGATTGTGCCGCGTGGCACTTCGGCCATGGTCTCGTCAACCACGATGGCCTCGTAGCCGCTGACCGGTGTGCCGGTCTGGGCCGGTGCCGCCGAACCGAAGCGGTTGGAGATGAAGATATGCAGCAATTCGGTTGAGCCGATACCGTCGAGCATCTCCTTGCCGGTTTTCGCCTTCCATTCGTCGAACACCGGGCCGGGCAATGTCTCGCCCGCAGAAACGGCAACCCGCAGGGATGACAGGTCAGCACCCTGGTCCATTGCCCGCATCATGGCGCGATAGGCGGTCGGCGCGGTAAAGCACACGGTCGCCTTGTAGGTCTCGATGATCTCGATCATATTGGGCGGTGACGCGGTTTCCAGCAGCGTGGCCGTTGCGCCGAAGCGCAGCGGGAATACCGCAAGTCCGCCCAGGCCGAACGTGAAGGCCAGCGGCGGGGAGCCGACAAACACATCATCCGGTGTCACGCCGAGAACTTCCCTGGCATAACCGTCTGCAATGATCATCAGGTCGCGATGAAAGTGCATGGTGGCTTTCGGCTCGCCGGTGGTGCCGGAGGTAAAGCCCAGCAGCGCAACGTCGTCCTGGCTGGTCTGCACGGCGTTGAAATTGACGGACTTGTCCAGCCCCGCCCGGTCCAGTTCGGCATCATGATTGGCCGTGCCGTCAAAACCGATCACCTTTTCAAGCGATGGAGAGGCCTTCGCACAGGCCACGATCTCGTCCATCATGCGGGTGTCACACAGGGCAAGGCTCACCTGCGCCTTGTCGACAATCTTCGACAGTTCGCCGGCACGCAGCATCGGCATGGTGTTGACCACCACAGCGCCGGCCTTTGTGGCCGCCAGCCAGCACGCCACCATGGCCGGATTGTTGGCGGAGCGGATCAGCACCCGGTTGCCCGGTTTGACACCGTAATCTTCAGCCAGGGCATGGGCCAGGCGGTTGGTCCAGTCGGACAGTTCCTTGTAGGTCCGCCTGCGGCCATTGCCGATCAGGGCGACATGATCCCCGAACCCCTGTTCTACCATCCGGTCGGTCAGTTCAACCGCCGCATTGAGATGGTCGGGATAGTCGAAACCATCGAGCAGGAACTCCGGCCACTGGTCTGGTGGCGGCAGGTTGTCCCGGCTGAACGTGTCCACATGGGCGCTTGGCAACAGGTCCATCGGTTAAGCTCCTCCCAGCATCTGGCGCGCGATCACGATTTTCTGCACGTCGGATGCCCCCTCATAAATGCGCAATGCACGGATTTCCCGGTACAGGCTTTCCACGATGTGTCCGCTGCGCAC
>CAYRLR010000208.1:0-5207 GCA_964424975.1 uncultured Anderseniella sp. | reverse complement strand
GCCTTTCCCAAAGGTCATGATATTACCACTATTACTGATCACGGCGTTGGGACCGTTCGAGACAATGCCCCGAGCGCCAGTCCCCTCGGTCGTGATATCGCCGTCGTTGGTTGTGGTCTGACTGGAGTTCGACATCACGACAGCATCGAGGCCGCTAGTACTGACCATGCCGCCCGGCTCGATCAGCAGGGTGTCGGCGGCATTGCTCAGAACCTGCTGGCCCGCCGTCTCGCCGTTCGCCACCACGAAATCATCTGCCATGGCCGCACCCGCCAGCATCAGTCCCGCAACCGCCACACCGCCGTAAAGTCTCAGTTTCAGCCCAGCCAGCATCCCTGAATTCTCCCCTGCAAGCCCTGAACGATCATCAGCTTGCAGAGCATAGCCCACGCGCACCGGTATGCGTCCAACCTTTAGTACATCGCGCTGGCCTTTTCTCGGCGCACTGTGCCCGGCAGACCATACTGGTGTCAAACTCTCGAGGCACGCGCCTCCAAGTGGAGAGACCACGTACAGACCGGTTTGGACCAGGTCTGTTCAGGCCTCGTCTTCGGGATAAATCCACGGCTCGGCCCTGCCCGCTGCTTGCCATTCCTGCCACGCCGGCAGGGTTTTCATGGCGGCGGAATAGGATTTTACCGCGCCGTGGTCTGACAGTTGATAGATCTCCAGCCTGTTGACCACCGGCGCATACATCGCATCTGCGTTGCAGAACTCACCGAACAGGAATGGTCCGCCGGATTTTTCAAGGCACTCGGCCCAGATCTGCTCGATGCGCGATACGTCACGGCGCACGCCGTCGGACACCGCAATGGCACCATGCTTGCGCGCCATGTTCATCGGGCATTCACCACGCAGCGCGTTGAACCCGCCCAGCATTTCAGCCGAGATGGCCCGGGCATGGGCGCGCTGGCTGATGTCTGCCGGCCAGAACCCTTTGTCCGGATAAAGGTCTGCGAGGTATTCCAGTATCGCCAGCGACTCCCAGACCTTGACACCGTCATTGTCCAGCAAGGGCACCTTGCCGGTCGGCGAAAATGATTTGAAATCAACCCGTTCGGGATGATCGTCAAACCGGCGCAGTGCCTGGGTAAATGCAACGTCTTTGACCTTCAGCGCGATCCACGGCCTGAACGACCACGAGGAATACTTCTGGTTGCCGATGTAAAGTTTCATATTGTGCCTCTCCGCAAACAAAAAGCCCGGCAGGGTAAGCTGCCGGGCCGGATATCGATAAAGCTGAAGGTTTAAATCAGCTTGAGTAGAATTCGATGACCAGGTTCGGCTCCATCATCACCGGATACGGCACGTCGGCCAGCAGCGGGATGCGCACCAGTTTGGCGGTCAGTTTCTTGTGGTCTGCATCGATATAGTCAGGAACATCGCGTTCCGGGCTCTGGATGGCTTCCAGCACCAGGCCCATTTCGCGGGACTTCTGGCGAACTTCGATGACATCGTCGATGTTGACGCGGTAACTCGGAATGTTGACCCGCTTGCCGTTCACCAGCACATGGCCGTGATTGACGAACTGGCGTGCGGCAAAAACCGTAGGAACCAGTTTTGCGCGATAGACAACCGCATCAAGCCGGCGCTCAAGCAGGCCGATCAGGTTTTCTGCGGTGTTGCCCTTGATCCGCGAGGCTTCCTTGTAGGTTGCCAGGAATTGTTTTTCAGAGATCGAGCCGTAATAGCCCTTCAGCTTCTGCTTGGCGCGCAACTGCGTACCGAAGTCACTGAGCTTGCCCTTGCGACGCTGGCCATGCTGGCCGGGGCCGTATTCACGGCGGTTTACCGGGGATTTCGGACGGCCCCAGATATTTTCGCCCATGCGGCGATCAAGTTTGTACTTTGAGCTTACACGATTGGACATTTTTGCAATGAACTCCAGATCAAAAATAAAAACAGCGGCCAGTGCCGGATAAAATTCCGCTGACCGCCTCTCGGTTATGAAGCCTGTTCTCCTTCTCACCGGTCTCCCGGTCCGACAGACTGTTCCTCCCCAAAGTGTTCCCGCGTTTAAAATTCGGGAAAGGCGAAACAGTCACGAACAAGCAATGTACTGGCCTTGACGGCACAGAACGAGGTGGCTTTTACGCCGGAACACACACCGTGTCAAACTTTGCCGCGCGTTTTGTTACTACAGGGTTAGAGCAACTTTATGAGTTCAATTGATTCCATGTTGGCCTAGAGGGGAATATCGACAACCTGCAACTTGTCAAATCCCGCATCGGAAAACCCCGGCGGCACATGGTCACCACCCTTGGGGTGTGATGTCAGCAGGACTGTGTTGCGCTCAACCGCAACCGGCAGAACGGCCGATTTACAGCCCTCTGCCAGAATCGATGCTGTGCGCCGCGCGATTGCCGGTGCCGGATCGATCCAGGTGACCGGCCACGGGACAACCTCCTGCATCTCTTCCAGCAGCAGCGGATAGTGCGTGCAGCCAAGCACCACCACATCCGTCCGCGCACCCTGCTTTTCGCGGAACACCGGGCTGATCTCGGCCAGCAGAGCAGCCTTGTCCACAACGCCGCCTGCCAGCTTCGTCTCAGCCATGGCCGCAAGTCGCTGCGCACCGTGCAGGATGACCCTGCAATGAAATGCATAGGTGTGGATGAGGGTTTGGGTATATTCACGCCTGGCTGTGCCCGGCGTGGCCAACACGCCGATAACCCCGGTCTTGGTCAGCGCAGCCGCAGGCTTGATCGCAGGTACTGTTCCCACGAACGGCATCTGAAATTCCTCGCGCAGCACGTCCAGGGCCAGTGTACTGGCCGTGTTGCATCCGATCACCACGCAATCCGGTTTCACCAGGTCCAGCAAATCCCGCATTACCCGCAAAATGCGGCGCACCAGCAGCACTTCGGCCCATTTGCCATAGGGGAAACCGGCTGTGTCGGCTGCATAGACGATATCTGCATCAGGCAATTGCTCACGTATGGCATGCGCCACGCTCAAGCCGCCTGTGCCGGAATCAAAAACCAGGATGCGCGCTCGCCGATGGCTCATTCACCAACCTCGTCGTTGGTTTTGTTACGGCTTTTGCGTGCCCGCAAATGGGTTCGGGTCAGGGACGCGATGACGCCACGCAATGTCCTGATCTCCTGCAGGCTGAGCTCAATACGCTGGAACATGTTGCGCAAATTGCGAATCATGCCGGGGCGCATGGCGGGTGATTTGAAAAACCCGGCTGCCTCAAGTTCGGCTTCCAGGTGAGCGAAAAACCCTTGCATGTCCTGCTTGGTCGCCAGTCCCTCGCCACCGCGAACTCTCAGGCCCGATCCCTTCATGGCCGGCAATTCACCGGTGCCCATGCCCAGGCTGGCAGCAATGGGCTTGTACCATTCATAGCCAACCAGCAGCACGGCCTGGGCAATGTTTATGGATGCAAACTCCGGATCAACAGGGGCAGTAATGATCACGTCGGCCAGGGAAACCTCCTCATTGCTCAGGCCCCAGCGTTCGCGGCCGAACATGATCGCAATGCGCTCGCCATTGCCGATACGGCGGTGCATGTCGCCGGCTGCTTCTTGCGGCGTCATGATCTGTTGGGTCATGCCGCGCGGCCGCGCAGTGGTGGCATAGATCCGGTTGAACGGTTCAATGGCCTGCGTGCAGGTGTCGTGCAGCCTGGCCTGCTCGATGATCTGGACGGCGCCGGCCGATGCACTCAGCGCGCGATCATTGGGCCAGCCATCGCGCGGCTCAACGATATGCAACTCGCTCAAGGCGAAATTGGCCATGGCACGTGCAGCCGTACCGATGTTTTCCCCCAATTGCGGGTTCACCAGGATCACGGCCGGCTTGTCCGCAGCGTCTGTCGGTGTGGTTGTCATGCTGCGATATGCGATACACCAGAGCTTGAAAAATACAAGCCTCAACAGCATCAATCGCTCAGATGCAATCATTCGACCAAATGAAGATGCTCGTTTCCAGGGTGTTGGGGAAATTCCGTCCATCCATGTGGATGGTTGCTGCTCTCACAAATAAAACCATGCCTTGTCCGGAAATAGTTCCCGCCATTTACCCCCTTTTCATCTATCATGAGAGATAATCGATCTGAAAATTCGCCAATTGGAACCCGCTTCCGGAAATTGACATGACGGATCTGCATCAGCGCTTGCTGCACCAACTCGATCGGGTGAAGGCCTTGAATACATCGCCACCCGATGTTTCACGGTCGCATCGGCCCTCAAGACCGCACCCGTCGCGCGCGCCGGGCGCCGATGACGGGCAACTTCACATCCCCGCACTGAACACCGAAGCCGGAGTGGATCAGCAAACCGCAGCAGAAACCCAACACGACCACGATGAACAAAGCCCCGACGAAAGCCGGAATGGCTTGATCATCTATCCCGGTGATGAGCCGGGCGTGCCTTGCGAGATCAGTGACCTGACAGCAGCCGGCGCCAGGCTGCACCTTGCTGACGACATCACGGTACCTTCCTGCTTTCAGTTTACCATCCTGCCCGACGGTGCAGTGAAACAGGCCCAGGTCTGCTGGCGCGGCGACCGGGAACTGGGCATCCGGTTCATCAATACCGACTGATCAGGTGTTCCTGTAGCGTGCGACGATGCGGCTCGTGTTAGTCCATCGTCATATTTGCTCTTGGCCGCGCGCTTTGCTATGACGCCCACCATAATCTGTTGTGCGCTGCACCAACCCCCTACAAAGCGAGGCTAAGTTTTCATGTCCAAGATCAAAGTTGCCAATCCCGTTGTTGAACTCGACGGCGACGAGATGACACGCATTATATGGCATTTCATCAAGGACAAGCTGATCCATCCCTACCTCGACATTGACCTGAAATATTACGACCTGGGCATCGAATACCGCGATGAGACAGACGACCAGGTCACCATTGATGCAGCAGAAGCCATCAAGAAGTACGGTGTCGGCGTCAAGTGTGCGACCATCACCCCTGATGAGCAGCGTGTAGAGGAATTTGGCCTTAAAAAGATGTGGCGCTCGCCAAACGGCACCATCCGCAACATTCTCGGCGGTGTTATTTTCCGCGCGCCAATCATCTGCCAGAACGTGCCGCGCCTTGTACCGGGCTGGACCCAGCCAATCGTGGTTGGCCGTCATGCCTTCGGTGATCAGTATCGCGCGACAGACTTCAGGTTCCCGACAGCCGGCAAACTGACCATCAAGTTTGAAGGCGACGACGGCAAGGTCATTGAAAGAGAAGTGTTCCAGGCACCCG
>CAYRLR010000207.1:0-5222 GCA_964424975.1 uncultured Anderseniella sp. | reverse complement strand
GATCCTGCGCAATGACTCCGCCATCTGCCTGGCCAGATATCACGGCGATTCTGCCGTCCAGGTGCGCTGGTGGTCCGTAGGCGGCAAATTGCCCCTGAATTGCGGCGCCGGGCCAAAGGTGCTGCTGGCGCACATGCCGGACAGCCAAAGGGAAAGCTTCCTGAAAAGCAATCTCACCCAACTGACAGCCAAAAGCACTATTGATGCTGCATGCCTGCGGCAGGAACTCGACTCGATCCGTGAAACCGGTTGGGCGATAACCCATGATGACGTGGCGGTTGGGCTTTCAGCACTGGCCATTCCCCTCATGAATGCTGATGGAGACGTGCTTGCTGCGGTTTCGGTAGGCGGGTTAACAGCACAGATCACCGGTGAAGGTTCACCCCGGTGCCTCGATGACCTGCTGCGGTGCGGTCAGGACCTGACAACACTGGTGCGCTCGATCACGCTGGTATCATTGCTGCCGGAATAATTTCATCAGATGAAATGAACGTTGCTGATTGACATCCCAGTACTGTTCACCGCTATTATTGCCGAAACTTGAAACGCAATTTTGCTGGCGTATCCGGAGTGGATCAAATGGGCTTTACAATCGCGGAGAAAATACTGGCGCGGGCAGCCGGTCTGGACAGTGTCCGGGCAGGCGAAGAGATCAGGGCCAAGCCGGATTTTGTCATTGCCTATGATTTTCCCGGATATACAGACGTTATTTTCAAGCACATGAAGGACGAGTTCGGCATCGAAAAAGTCGCCGAACCGGAGCGCTTTGCCTTGTTTATTGACCACATGGTACCCGCCGTTACACCGCAGGAAGAGGACCTGCACCAGAACACCAGGGACTGGGGCAAGGCCAACAATGTACCGGTCTATGAACGCAAGGGCATCGGCCATCAGGTGGCGGCCGAGCTCGGATATGCAACGCCGGGTGCTTTTGCGGTTCACTTTGACGGACACATCTCACAACTTGGCACTTTCGGAACCCTTGCCATTGGCGTCCGGCGCCACCTTCTGGAAGCCTTCGTCAAGGAATTCATCCAGATCAAGGTGCCGGAGACCACACGCGTCAACCTGAACGGAAAACTGCCGCGTGGCGTGATGGCCCGTGATGTCTTCCACCACATCGTGCGCACGCTGGGGCCCGCATCGTGCCGGTTCCAGGTGCTGGAAATCGGCGGCAATGCCATCGAGCACCTGTCTATTGAAGGCCGTCAGACCATCAATTGCCTGGCCATGTTCACCGGTGCAATAACAGCCATCATGAACCCGGACGAGACCGCCCTTGCCTATGCCAGGGAGCGGGCACGCATTGACCTGGAGCCGGTGTTTTCTGACCCTGATGCAACTTATGCAGCCGTGCATGACATCGACATTTCAGCGCTTGAACCCATCGTTGTCGTGCCGCCAAGCCCGGCAAATACCCGGGACCTGAAAGACTATGCGGGCACCGAGGTTCAGGTTGGCTATCTGGGTTCGTGCGCGTCGGGCAGGCTCGAGGATTTGCGCATTGCCGCAGAAGTGCTGCGCGGCAGGCAGGTCAAGCCGGGCTTCCAGTTGCATGTGGTTCCGACCAGCCAGGCGATCATGGAACAGGCATCGCGCGAAGGCGTGCTGACCGACCTGATTGCTGCCGGTGCTTTTGTGACGTCGTCATCATGTGACTACTGCTTCGGCCGGTTGGGCGTAATGAGTGACGGCCAGCGTGCGGTATCTACCGGCACATTGAACGTGCAGGGCCGAATGGGCAGCCCTGACTCGGAAATCTATATAGTGAATGCCGCCGCCGTCGCAGCATCCGCGATCGAAGGTAAAATCACCGACCCCAGACCGTATCTGGAGCAATAAGCCGATGTCGCTACCCCCCCTGTCAGGCCGCGCTGCCTGGATATTCGATGAGATCGACTTTGACGTTGACCAGATTGTCGGCGTCAAGAACATCAAGATCAAGGATGTCGACGAACTGGCCAGGGTGGCCATGTCGTCGCGTGATCCGGATTTTGCAAAATCAGTCCGGCCAGGCGACCTGCTGGTGGGCAACCACAATTTCGGCTATGGCCATCCTCACTACCCGCCAATGATCGCCATGCGAAAACTGGGTATCAGCGGTGTTATCGCAGAGAGTTTTTCGCCCGGCTACTGGCGCGGTGAAATCGCCATGGGCTTTCCGCAAATACCGTGTCCGGGCATTCTGGAAAATGTCGGCAGATGGGATGTTCTCGAGGTGGACTGGGCCAACAGCCTGGTTCGCAACGTCACCCGGGGTGTCGAACTGCCGTTTGATCCGCTACCGGAAGCAGACCGCCTGATGCTCGAGGCAGGGGGTCTCATCGGCTATCTGCACCAGCGTGACGGTTCACAGAAAAAGGCGAACTAGCAATGCCGCAAGCCCTCAGTAAACAGCAATTTGCCAGCGCAGCGCGCGCCGGCCAAACCGTATGGACGGCAGGGTGCCATGATGCGCTGTCAGCCATGCTTGCCGAAGAGGCGGGCTTTCCCGCTGTCATGACATCCGGATTTGGCGTTTCCGCCTCGTATCTGGGCATGCCCGATGTCGAACTTTATACAATGTCGGAGAACCTGTCGGTGATCCGGAATGTCGCCAATGCCGTCAAGGTGCCACTGATTGCAGATGGTGACACCGGTTACGGGAATGCCATTAATGTCATGCGCACGGTGCGTGAATTTGAAAGCGCCGGCGCAGCAGCGATCATCTTTGAAGACCAGGAAGCCCCAAAACGCTGCCCGGCAGTTGCAGCCACCATCGACATTCTGCCGCTTGAGGAAAATGCCGGCAAGATTGCAGCAGCCGTTGAGGCGCGCACGGACCCGGACACGCTGATTGTAGCCAGAACTGATGCCCTGAGCGTAGACGATGCCATTCGGCGCGCGCGCGCCTATGTGGCGGCAGGTGCTGACCTCGTGCAGCCCATCAGCCGGTGTTTCAGGACAATCGGCGAGCTTCGTCAGTTGCGCGAGGCCTGCGGCAAACCCCTGTCGCTGCAGATTCTCGGCTGGCTTGAGACAGACCTGGACAAGTCAGAGATCGAGAGCGTCGCCGGACTGGCGGTCTATCCGCTGGTCAGCCTGATGAGTGCCACGGAAGCCATGCGGCGGAATTTCAAACAACTGGTTGCCGACAAGTCGACACAAAACCTGCCGCAACCGGTTACCTCAATGGCTGACTTCAAGGCGTTTATCGGATTTTCCGATATTGAGGAACTGCAAAACCGGCACCTGATGCGCCGGGTCGAGTCACCCTACAAATAACGCAGATCAATGCCCGAACGAACTGCGCCCCGGTGCTGCATCCAGCAGCAGTTTCGTGTAGGGATGGGCCGGATTGGCATAAACACTGGCCGTCAGTCCCTGCTCAACGACTTCGCCATGCTGCATGACCATGATGCGGTCGCAGATTTGTGCCGCCACCCGCAAGTCATGGGTGATAAACAACATGGCCAGGTCGAAGCGTATGCGCACGTCATCAAGCAGTTTCAGCACCTGCGCTTGAACTGACACATCAAGCGCCGACACCGCTTCGTCGGCAATCAGCACTTTCGGTTCCATGGCAAGCGCACGGGCGATGCAGATGCGCTGCCGCTGGCCGCCGGAGAACTGGTGCGGGAACCGGTCCAGCGCCTGCGGCGACAGTCCGACAATTTCCATCAGATCGCGCGCGCGCTCCAGGGCCTCTTCATGTGACGTACCGAAATTCATCGGCCCTTCGACAATGGACTGCCCCACAGTGCGGCGCGGATTCAGCGAACGATAGGGATCCTGGAACACCACCTGTACATTGCGGCGATAGGAACGCAATTGCGACTGGGACATCTTCGCGATGTCCTGCCCTTCGATCATTATCTCACCGCTGGTCGGGTCAACCAGTCGCACGATACAGCGCGCCACCGTGGATTTGCCGGAGCCGGATTCACCGACTACCCCGAGGGTTTCTCCGCGCCTGACTTCAAGTTCCACATGCTTTGCCGCGTGAACCACGCGACCGCCGCCGAACCAGCCAAGAGTGCCGTACACCTTTTCAAGGCCCCTGGTCGCCAGTATCGGCTCGCCACCGATAATCGGCTCGCGTTTTGGCGGCGTCAGGCTGGGAACGGACGCTATCAGCATTTTGGTGTATGGCTCGCGCGGTTTCGTCAGCACCTGGGTCGCAGTTCCCTGCTCCACTACCTTGCCGTCCTGCATCACCACAACCCGGTCGGCGATCTCGGCAACCACGCCAAAATCATGGGTGATGAACAGGACACCGGTGCCGTGGCGTTTCTGGATATCCTTGATCAGGTCGAGAATCTGGGCCTGTGTCGTCACATCAAGCGCGGTTGTCGGCTCATCGGCAATCAGCAGCGCGGGTTCCAGTGCAAGCGCCATGGCAATCATGATGCGCTGCCGCTGGCCACCGGACAATTGATGCGGATAGCTGTCGATCATCTTGTCGACATCCGGCAGCCCCACATCGTTCATCACCTCGATGATCCGCTCGCGACGCTCGGACGCAGACATCGAGGTGTGGATTTCCAGCATTTCACCAATCTGGTCGCCAACCTGCATTACCGGATTGAGCGCCGTCATGGGTTCCTGGAAGATCATCGCCATTTTCACACCGCGCAGATTGCGCAGTTCGATTTCGGTTTTTTTCAGCAGGTCTTCACCCTGCAGCATGATTTCACCGGCAACCGGAGTGAGGTCCTTGCGCGGGATCAGGCCCATGACCGTTTGCGCGCTCACCGATTTCCCGGATCCGGATTCACCAACGACGCAGACGATTTCGCCGCGCCCGACATTGAGCGAGATGTCTTCGATGGCAAACTTCCGATCCGCGCCTTTCGGCAAGGTTACAGACAAGCCGCGAATATCAAGAACCGGCTGCACAGGATTGTTGTCCGCCATTACATTTTCCTCGCAATGCGCGGGTCAAGCGTGTCACGCAGACCGTCGCCGACCGTGTTCACAGCAAGCACCGTCAGCGCCAGCGCGATGCCCGGGAAAAAGATGATCCAGGGCGACAGCTGGAAGTAGGTTCTGCCTTCCGACATGACATTGCCCCAGCTTGGAATTTCCGGCGGAATGCCTGCACCCAGAAAACCCAGTATGGATTCTGTCAGCATGGCCGACCCGCAGATATAGGTCGCCTGCACAATAAGGGGCGCGATGGTGTTGGGCAGGATGTGCCGTATCAGAATCAGATGTGTCCGGGTGCCGGCCGCAATGGCTGC
>CAYRLR010000206.1:0-5236 GCA_964424975.1 uncultured Anderseniella sp. | reverse complement strand
CGGGTCCTGTGACTGGGCCCGGCTCAACTTCATCATCTCGACCTGAAGATGATTGAGCGGATCGAGATAGGGGAACCGGTTCTGGATTGACCGGTTCAGCCACGGGTTGCGTTCCAGCAATTCGTGCTGACGGCTGATGCGCAATACCGCGTCAATGGTTGACCGCCACTCCTCGCGGATACGCCCGTAAATGGCCTCACGCAACGCTTCATCTTCGACCAGGTTGGCATAACGTCGAGCAATCGCCATGCTGGATTTGGCCAGCACCATGTCCATGTTGGACAACTGGGCCCGGAAGAAGGGCCAGGTATTGTAGAGCTCGGTCAACTTGTCTGTGGAGTTCTTCGGGTCAGCGGCAAGCCACTTTTCGACGGCAGCCCCAAAGCCATACCAGCCCGGCAGCATGACCCGGCATTGCGCCCAGCTGAAAACCCACGGAATTGCCCGCAACGCGCGAATGTCACGGGTCTTTGCGCGCGACGCAGGTCGTGAGCCGATATTCAGTGTCGCAATCTCGTTGATCACCGTGGACGACCAGAAAAAGTTCTCAAACCCTTCGGTTTCGTAAACCAGGTCCCGGTAGGCAGCATAGGCATAGGCCGACAGATCTTCCATGATCTCGATCCACTCGGACGGAACGGCATGCTTGTCAGGCTGTTCCAGCGATGCCTCCAGCGTCGCTGCAACCAGTGTCTCCAGATTGCGCCTGCCAAGCCATGGATTCGAATATTTGCTGGAAATGATTTCACCTTGTTCGGTGACGCGAATCTGGCCTTGAACCGCGCCGGCCGGCTGGGCAAGAACAGCTTCGAACGCCGGCCCGCCGCCGCGACCCACCGAACCGCCACGACCGTGGAACAGCCGCAGCCGGACCCCATGCCTGCCCAGCAGCGCGACAAGACCGGTTTCGGCCTTGTAAAGCTCCCAGCCCGAGGTGACGAAGCCACCGTCCTTGTTGCTGTCGGAGTAGCCCAGCATCACTTCCTGCACGCAGCCCAGATGATCAACCAGCCTGCGATAGGCGGGGATCGACAACAACTGGTCCATGATCTTTGTGCACGACCTCAGATCCTCGATGGTCTCGAACAGCGGCACGATGTTTACGCTGCCGGTGCCTTCAGGCGTGATCAGGCCTGCCTCCTTGAGCAGGATCGCCAGTTCCAGCATGTCGGACACACTGGTCGTGTTGGAGATGATCGAGGTGGTGATGGCGCGAGGCCCATAGGTCTTGTGTGCGTCTTTCGCTGCCTTGAAAATAGCCAGTTCCTTGGCCGTCTCCTCGCCATACTCCCAGTAAGGTCGCAGCAGCGGTCTGGCTTTGACGAGTTCCTGGGTGAGAATGTCAACCCGTTCCGGCTCGCTCATCGCCAGATAATCGATACCAGGATCAACCGCGGCCAGCAGATCGGCCACAGTGCGTTGGTGAACGTCCGAATTTTGCCGAAGGTCCAGACTGGCGAGATGAAAACCGAAACACTGCACGGCACGGCGCAAGCTGCTCAGCCGGCCATTTGCGATCAGTTTCGAGCCATTGTCGCACAGCGAACCATACATGACATCCAGATCCGCAATCAGGTCATCAGGCAGGTCGTAAGGCGAATATCCGTCATCGTCATTGTCCGATACGGCACCTGTCAGCTTGTGCCGGGTCGCCATGACGCGACACCCGATCAGCAGCGACGCCAGCCGATACGGCTCCTTCTCCCGGTGGGCCGATTTGTCGGGTGACATTTCTGCCAATGCAAGCACCGCGTCAGACACGTTGGACACCGTGGTCGCAATGGATAATTCACTCTGCAACCGATCGAGTTCTTTCAGGTAATAATCCAGTGCGGCCTCTGTCTGCAGTCGCAAGGTCTGTTGCAGCACTTCGGCGGTCACAAACGGGTTGCCGTCCCTGTCACCACCAATCCAGCTGCCCATCTGAATGAATTTCAGCGACGGGATCGACTCGCCATCCAGGTGTTGGGCGAGGGTTTCCTCCACCTGCTTGTGCAACCGGGGTACTTCAGCAAGAAAGGTGCTCTTGTAGTAGGAGATGCCGTTGGTGACCTCGTCTGCCACTGTCAGCCTTGAACGGCGAAGCAGGTTGCTTTGCCACAATGTCTCGATGGCAATGCGCAACTGCATTTCCATGGCGGCAAGTTCCTGCGCGGTATGGCGCCCGCGCTCACGTTCTTTCAGCAAGTCGACAATGTCACTTTCCCAGTACATCGTCGTGCGCCGGCGTACTTCAGTGGGATGGGCCGTCAGAACCGGTGATACCAGGGCGGTCCTGAAGAACTCCACAAGCTGGCTGGCGCTCATGCCGGAGCCAAGCGCCGTATCGATAGCACGGCTCAATGACCCTGCCCTAGGCGGGGAACCGGCCAATTCGTGGTGATGCGTGCGCCGGATATGATGCTGGTCTTCGGCAATGTTCGCCAGATGCGAGAAATAGCTGAAGGCACGGATAACCTCCACCGCCTGCTCCGGTGTCAGTTGCTGCAGCAGCCCCTGCAGTTCGTCATGGGATGGCTTGTCATCCGACCTGTGCAGCCGGGTTGATGTCTGTCGAATGTTCTCGACGAGATCGAAAATCTCATTGCCTTCTTTATCACGGACGCAATCGCCCAGCATCCGTCCGAGCAGGCGAATGTCTTCCTGCAAAGGTGCATCCTTGGAGATATCACGTATTTGCGACAGGTCTTGATTGGCGAACGCGGCGGTGGAAATGATTTTATCCTTTCAGGCAGGCTGGATTTCAGGATGGGTCTCATCAGCAGGCAAGGCAACGGCAATTGCGTCGCAGTGCAGCAATACAATGCCATTTATGCTGCAATGCAGCAAGCAAATGATTTGTAGTTGCCTGGGCATGAAACCGGCATGAAATCGGCAGCGTCCGATAGATGTCGGCGAGTGCACGCCAACTAATCACTGCCCTGGAGACAGCGAATATAGCAATTGTCAGACAATCGTACCTTGTTCCGCTGAAGGACTTGCGCCACACTTTCAGCGCGAGAGCCGTTCAATCGCACCAACAAATAACAAAAAACCGACCCTCGTTTGTGTGTCGGATTGACCAAGGGAGAATTAAACCATGCTGAATCGCCGTGTATTGAGTAAAGCCGCCATGTTCGCACTGGCGGGATTCATGACTGTCGCTGCAACCCTGCCGGCGGCCGCCGAGTATCCCGACCGTCCTTTGACGCTCATCGTGCCGTGGGGAGCAGGAGGCGGCACTGATGCAACCGGCCGCATGATCGCAGGCTTGCTGAAAGACGAACTGGGTCAACCCGTCACTGTCGTCAACCGCACCGGCGGCAGTGGTGTTGTCGGTCATTCAGCGATCGCAAATGCGCCCGCCGACGGTTACACCATTGGCGTCGTTACCGTTGAAATCGGCATGATGCACTGGGCAGGTCTGACCGAGCTTACCGGCAAGGATTATACCCCGATTGCCCTGTACAACTACGATGCTGCAGGGTTGCAGGTGCGCGCTGACAGCGAGTGGAAGACAGCCAGGGACGTGATAGATGCCATCAAGGCAAATCCCGGCAAACACAAGGGCTCAGGCACAGGTCAGGGCGGAATCTGGCATCTTGCACTGGCTGGCATGCTGAATGCCGATGGAGCTGATCCGTCTGCCGCCCCCTGGGTTCCGTCAAAGGGCGCCGCTCCAGGTCTGCAGGAACTGGTCGCTGGCGGTGTTGACGTTGTGACCTGTTCGGTCGTGGAAGCATCCGCGCTGATAAGTGCCGGCAAGGTCCGGTCGCTGGCGGTTATGGATGATGTCAAACTGGACGCTTTTCCAGACGTGCCGACGCTGAAGGAAGCCACCGGAAGCGACTGGAAGATGGCCGCGTGGCGTGGTGTGGCAGGCCCCAAAGGCATGCCCGATGAAGCCACCGAAAAATTGACAATAGCACTCGAGAAGGTCTGGCAGTCTGCCGAGTTTCAGGAGTTCATGAAAGGTCGCGGTTTCGGTCTGGTGTGGAAACCGGGCGCAGACTTTGCCACCTGGATGGAAGACAGCGACGCGTCACTGGGACAGGTGATGAAGGCCGTGGGCCTGGCCAAGTAGCTGACCGTTTAGCGAGCGTTTTCGAGAAGAAAGGTTCGTTGTGTCTACAACGTGCCTTTCTTTTCTGAACCCCCTCACCGGAAACAGAACGCTGCCACCTCCGAAAAGGGAAACTTCGGTCATGCGCTTCAATGACAGTGTGTTTGGTGTGATCCTGGTTGCTTTTGCAATTGTCGAAATCGCCTATGCCAGCACATTTCCCAGGCTGCACGGACAGGACTTCGGGCCTGATCTGTTTCCGATCATCATTGGTGCGGGGCTTATGCTGTTCGGCAGCATTCTGATTGTAAAAGGCTGGGTGCAACGAACAACTCAGCCCCTGCTGGTTGTCGGTGACTGGGCGCACGACTCCGCCAATGTCGTGAACGTTGTCATTTTGCTTGGCAGTGTCGTTTTCTACATCGCGTTCTCAACCTGGCTGGGGTTCATTCCCACCGCCCTCGTGATCCAGTCAGTGCTGTTGATCCGCCTCGGTTCCAGCCCGCTTGCGAGCATAACAATTGCTGCAATCTCCACCATACTCATCCATACCCTGTTTGCAAAAGTGCTGCTGGTCCCCCTGCCCTGGGGTTTGCTGTTGCCGGTTGCATGGTGAATTAGCAGCATGGAAACTGTCCTCAAAGCACTGGCGCTTGTGACCGACCCCTACACGCTGGGCGTTATGGCACTGGCGGCCATGTTTGGCCTGTTCGTCGGCGCCATTCCCGGCCTCACGGCCACCATGGCAACGGCACTGCTGATCCCGTTCACCTTCTTCATGGACCCGGTCCCAGCCATTGCAGCCATTGTCGCAACGGTGGCCACCGCAATCTTCGCCGGCGACATTCCCGGTGCCTTGCTGCGCATTCCGGGCACCCCGGCATCTGCCGCCTATTGCGACGAGGCTTATGCCATGACCAAAAAGGGGCTTGCCGAACGCGCCCTCGGCATCGCGCTTGTGACATCGGTGATCGGCGGCCTGGCCGGATCTGTTGTGTTGTCTGTCAGCGCACCGGCGCTTGCAGAATTTGCAATCCGGTTCTCGTCATATGAGTATTTCTGGCTCGCCTGCCTGGGGCTGTCGTGTGCCGTCATCATCTCGACCGGGTCGACCATAAAAGGCTTTGTCTCCCTGATGATCGGGCTTTTCATTGCCACCATTGGCATCGACGGCACCGCGGGACACCCGCGCTT
>CAYRLR010000205.1:0-5284 GCA_964424975.1 uncultured Anderseniella sp. | reverse complement strand
TTCACCATGCCGATTTTCCTCCCCAGCCAGAGCAGTTCAGGATTTCAGATGCAATCCCGTGCTCTATCCCCTTGTGGTTGCACCTGTTTATCGCAAAACCGGTAGAAAGTTTGCGAGATGTGCTCCAAATGCCCTTTTCGGGTCTTCGAACATGTTGACACTTTGATCAAAGAGCGAGTTGATCTGGATCAAGTCAGATTGGTGCGCGGACCGGAATCATGCCTCGTCGCGCTGCGCGCGCAAAGACGCCCACCAGTCAAGCCGCTTGCGGATCTCGCGCTCAAAGCCTTTGTCAGGCGGATCGTAGAACGTCTCCCGGCCCATTTCGTCAGGGAAGTAGTTCTGTCCCGAAAACCCGTCAGGCTGGTCCGGGTCATATCTGTAGCCTGATCCATACTCCTGCTCTTTCATCATCTTGGTCGGCGCATTGAGGATGATTTTTGGCGGCATGACCGAACCGGTTTCCCGTGCCCGGCGCACCACCTGCTTGTAGGCCGTGTAAACCCCGATGGATTTGGGTGCCGTTGCCAGATAGACCGCTGCCTGCGCCAGCCCCAGTTCACCTTCCGGCGACCCGAGAAACTCATACACATCCTTGGCTGCGAGTGCCTGGACGACCGCCTGCGGATCAGCCAGGCCAATGTCTTCATTGGCCATGCGCACCAGGCGCCGGCAAATGAACAATGGATCTTCGCCCGCCACCAGCATGCGCGCCAGCCAGTACAAGGCTGCGTCCGGGTCAGACCCGCGAATCGACTTGTGCAAGGCGGAAACCAGATTGTAGTGCCCGTCCTGTCCCTTGTCATACACCGGAACACGTCGCTGGATGGTTTCCGCCAGTCCGGCCGCGTCCAGCGCTTCGGACCCCGCATCGACAACGGCAAACAGGTCCTCGACCAGATTGAGGAAATACCGCCCGTCACCATCTGCCATGGCAAACAGTTGCTCACGAGCTTCTTCGGTTACCGGCAAAACCCGGCCTTCAAGAGCTTCTGCGCGTGCCAGTAAGCCGGCCATGGCGGCGCTGTCCAACCGGTTGAGGGTCAGTACCTTGGCCCGCGACAGCACCGCGGCGTTCAGTTCAAATGACGGGTTTTCAGTGGTTGCCCCCACCAGGGTGATGGTACCGTCCTCCATCCAGGGCAGGAAGCTGTCCTGCTGGGCCTTGTTGAAGCGATGTATCTCATCCACGAACAGCAAGGTTCCCTGCCCCTTGTCCGTTCGCCGGACACGCGCTGCCACAAATACCTTTTTGAGATCGGCAACACCTGAATGAATGGCAGATATCTGTTCAAAATGGAGATCGGCCTCGCCTGCCAGCAAGCGCGCAATCGTGGTCTTTCCCGTACCTGGCGGGCCCCAGAGGATCATCGAGCTTATCCGGCCGGACGAGATCATTCTCGAGATCAGGCCGGTTTCACCGGTCAGGTGGTCCTGTCCCTGGACCTCGGCCAAAGCCTTCGGTCGCAGCCGGTCTGCAAGCGGTCGCGGTGCGGAAGCTTCCAGCCCGGCAGCGTCGAACAGAGATGACATTCGCAGGACTTCCCCTTAGCCGCCAAACTCGCGGCGGATGAGCTTGCCCTTGCGCAGGATGGCGACATCCCAATACCCATCTCTCCGGTTCAAGATAGTCCGCAAGTCGGCCACGGAGCCCGGTTTGCGCTCGTTGAGTTCAACAATCACATCGCCCTTCTTGAACCCGAACCGACGCGCCAGAGCCCCCTTGATACTGGACACAGCCACACCTGCAACGGATGCAGGCAGGCCAAGCTCTTCTGCTACAGCGGGCGATATATTGACAACTTCCAGGCCTGTGAACGGCGACCGCCCCCTGATGACAGTGGTATTGCGCGGCGGATCTTCCGGCGCAGGGCTCAACGAAACGTCAGCCTTGAGCCGCTTTGATTTACGACTGAATACCACACGGGACTGTTCTCCCACTGTCAGGGTAGCGAATCTGAAACTGAACTCCTGGGCATTCTCGATCGGCTTGCCGGCCAGGCGCAGCAAGACATCGCCGCGCTTGATACCAGCCTTCTTGAGCGGACTGGCAGCATGCATCTGGGAAACCAGTGCGCCGCGCGGGCGGCTCAACCCCAGCGCGGATGCCAGGTCACTGGTGACATTCTGCAGATCCGCTCCCGCCCATGGCCGGACAACTTTGCTGGCGCCGGTCAGCGATTGTTCTATTACGGAGCGCACCATGTTGACCGGAATGGCAAACCCGATGCCATTGGATCCACCAGAGCGCGAGAATATCGCGGTATTGATACCGATCAGGCGACCGTTCATATCCACCAGGGCACCACCGGAATTGCCCGGATTGATCGCTGCATCGGTCTGGATGAAGAACTGATAGGACGATACCCCGACACGGGTCCGCGCCAGTGCCGAGACAATGCCGCTTGTCACCGTCTGGCCGACGCCAAACGGGTTGCCGATAGCGAGCACGAGATCGCCCACTTCAAGCGCATCGGAATCCCCCAGGGGGAGCGGAACAAGAGGCTCTCCTTCCGGCTTGATCCGCAGTACAGCCAGGTCAGTGCGCTCATCGGTCAGGATGAGCTCGGCATCAAACTCGCGTTTGTCGGACAGCACGACGCGAATTTCAGTGCCGTTGTTGATAACGTGGTTGTTGGTGATCACGATGCCGGACGCATCTACAATCACACCGGACCCGAGTGAGTTCTGGGCACGCTTGCGCGGTCTGCCGCCGAACAGCTTGTCGCCAAAAAACCGGCGGAAAAACGGGTCAGCGCCAAACGGTTGGCGGCGGCCTTGCGTCTGTATAATTCGCTTTGCGTAGACATTGACCACGCTTGGCGCAGTGCTCTTCACGACCGGTGAAAAAGACATGGCGATGTCACCGCGCGACGCCGGCACCTGTTGGGCACCAGCCGGTACCAGGCCAGATATCATCAGGAAAACGGCAATAGCTGCTGACAACAGCGCATGGCGGGCAAACGGCATAATGGGCGAATCCTTCATTGCATGGAGACAACACGTTGGCGCACACTAGCAATACCATGTGCGTTGGCCAACCACTGCCAGCGATTTGTCAGCGAAATCGAGCGCGTTGTTGGGGTCTTCCCACGCAGTGCCGGCCCGCATGGCTTAGCGCCGATCCAGCTTGGTGGACAGAATGATGGCGGACTCGGTGCGGGTAACACCCTCAATGAGCCCAATGCCATCAAGCACCTGATCAATATGATCTGTCGTGAGCGCCCTGATGCGGGCAATCAGGTCAAACTTGCCGGACACTGTGTGCAGCGTCTCCACTTGCGGTATTCGCACCAGAGCCCGCACCACTTGCTGGCTTTTGCGCGGTTCAATGGAAAGCTCCACATAGGCCAGAATACCGCCAGAGTCCGCCTGGTCGCCGAGCCTCACGCTGTAACCGGCAATAACACCACTGGTTTCCAGTCGCCGCAGTCTGTCCTGTATGGTTGTGCGGGATACGCCAAGCTTTCGAGCCAGTTCCGAAACCGGCATGCGGGCATTGGTCCTTAGCAGGGCAATGAGTTCGTGGTCTTTTTCCGAAATACGCATGTCGTCGTAATAACATTAACTTCGGCTATATGACGAACAAAAATGCATTTGACGGAAAATGCGCGGCTATTTCTCCCCCTCATCTTAGCCCAGCATTGCCAGTAACACATACCCACTTTCTGGTTCAGGAACATGAAACAGTGCTAGCGCTCAACACCTCCGGTATTCAACCTGCCGCACACGACTTGCAGAAGACCTACCGTGACAGCAAACAGGTTGCGGCCACCACGGTTCTCGAAAAGCCGGTTTTATGTTTTTCACCTTCAACATTGTCGGAGCAGGCAAAACTGTTCATTGACAGTTTTCCCGGGGAAGTCTCCTACGCCGTAAAAGCCAATCCGTGCGAGCAGGTCATGACCAGACTGGCTGCCGATGGCATTGGCGTCTTTGATGCCGCTTCCATCGTTGAAATGGCCGCAGTTGCGCGGATATGCCCAGATGCGGTCATCCACTACCACAACCCGGTCAAATCGCGCGGCGAGATTGCAACGGCATGGCACGCATTCGGGTGCAGGCGGTTTGCCACCGACAGTATTGAAGAACTTATGAAAATCGAACAGGTCGTCGGACCGGCGAGTGGCGCAGAAGTCGCCATCCGGTTTCGTCTGCCGTCGCAAAAGTCCGCCGCGCATGATTTCTCGAGCAAGTTTGGCGTAGACGAGAAAGCTGCCGCCAACCTGATGCGACAAGCCGTACAAGCTGGATTTGAGCCAATATTGACATTCCATCCAGGTTCGCAATGCACCGACCCCGAGGCCTGGAACAGGCACATTGAAGCTGCCGGACGGATTTCAAAATCAGCAGGCATCAAGCTGACCCGGCTCAATGTTGGCGGTGGATTTCCGGCACGCTATTGCGCCAGCCGTGGCCCTGCCCTGGCAAGCTATTTCGAGACCATTCGCAACAGCGTGACGGCTGTTTTCGGCAGTACTGTTCCCGTGCTGGAGTGTGAGCCCGGTCGAAGCATGGTCGCGCCGGCATTTTCGCTGCTCACCAGCGTCAAGCTGGTGCGCGACAGCTCGTCTGACCTGTTCCTGAACGATGGGATTTACGGCGGGCTGCTGGAAGTCACGCAGGCATCTGATCTATTGCCATTCTATCGGGTATTGCGTGACGGCGAGGTGATTGCGCCCTTGCAACGACGGGACTTCACCGTGTTTGGACCAACCTGTGATCCACTCGACGTGCTGCCAGTGCCGCTTAGCCTGCCGGCAGATATCCGTGAATCCGACGTCATCGAGTTCGGCGGCATTGGCGCGTACTGCATGGCAACGTCAACCCGGTTCAACGGATACGGTTCGGCGCACCAGGTCACTGTGAGCGACGCCTATACCGGGTAATGCCTTTCTGCAGAATTGGCCGTACCCGTTTGCAGGTCGTCATCTAGCTTTTCACGTCATCGCGACCCAGTACCGTCATCATGGTGGCCGACAGGGTCGCAATCCGCTTACGGTTGCCGTTGTTTATTGCGAACGCCTCGCCTTCACAGAAAGTGACGGTGCGTCCGGGCTTTATGACCCGGCCTTCGTAGATGAACGTGTCACCGTCGGCGGGCGCGAGCAGACTGGTCTTCAGTTCAACCGTCAATACTCCTGCATCAGCAGGCATCAGTGAGAACGCTGCATAACCGCAGGCGGTGTCCAGGACAGTGGTAGTTACACCGGCATGAATAAATCCGTGTTGCTGGGTAAAGCGGTCATCATGTGCCATTTCCATGATCACCCTGCCCGGCTCC
>CAYRLR010000204.1:0-5285 GCA_964424975.1 uncultured Anderseniella sp. | reverse complement strand
TGTTTCACTGCTCCAGCCATCGTCTGTTGCACCGGCAGCATCCATGCGCGACGGGGCAAGCCAGCGATGCGGCGCGGGAACCCGCTGCGCCCGGACATACGCCCATTCGGGTGGCACACTGGCTTCAGTCGCGTCGCCGCCCGAGCTTTCCTTGTCGTCGGTGACCTGCGGTTCGCCGGCCCGCCAGACGGTGTAGCCGTCATCGTCGACTTGCTGCTGCAGCACGGGTGTCTCACTACCTGCCAGCGCGCCGTGCATCATGGCGTACCAACTGGCCTTCGGCGCCTCGGATTGCTCCTTCTTGCCTTTTTGCTTGATGAAACCACACACATAGAGCCGGTAGCGCGCCCGCGTCATCGCCACGTACAGCAGCCGGTTATACTCTTCCATCAGGCCTTCGAAGGCCTTGTTCCTGAGATCATCAGTGACGCTGGTGGCGTACTCCGATTTCAACCGCCACACGGGTATATCGGTATCGGTGAACACGACACTGTCGACTTTTCCGGGCTCCGGCACCGAGCAGGTATCCGGCAGAAACACGATCGGAGCCTCCAGACCCTTGGCACCGTGTACCGTCATGACGCGTACTTCACCGCCGGCCTGATCCATATCCCGGCGGATATCGGCCTGTGTTGCCTCAAGCCACGCCAGGAAACCGGCCAGCGAGGGAGCGTGCTGTTGTTCATACTCCAGTGCCAGTTGCAAAAAAGCATCTACAGGGTCGGCGGCTTCCGGCCCGAGCCCGCCCAGCAGGGCACGTCTGCCGCCATCGCGTGACAACACGGTGGAAAAGAAATCGAACACGCTGGATCGCGCAGCCATGTTGCGCCAGCGGGCCAGTTTTCCACTGGCGTTTGCGTAAGGTTTGCCTGCCGCAACAGCATCCCGCAGGTTTTCCCAGATGCTGCTGGCGCCGCGCTTGTGGGCCAGCCCGAACAGGTCATGGTCATCATCAAACCGCGTGACGCCATCATCGTGGGTAAACAGCGGGCTTTTCAACACGCCGGCAAGGTTCAGGTCGTCCTGTGGCAGAATGCACACCTGTGCCAGCGCCATCAGGTCCTGCACGGCGATATGGTCAAGCAGCTTCAACCGGTCGGCACCGGCAACCGGTACACCGGCCTCCTTGAGGGCGCGTACGATTGCCGCCATCAGGTAAGAGCGCTGGCGCACCAGGATGAGAATGTCCGATGGCTTTATCGGGCGGTCAGTCTTGAGCATCTCCGGTGATTGCGTGTGCGTCCAGCGTGCAATTGTCGCCGCAATCCTGCTCGCCATCACCTGGTGCGGCGGATTTATCATGTCACCGGACTTCGGCGTCCAGTGCTCGATATCGGTGTCCGGCTGGCCGCGCTCCAGGTCCCAGATCTCGACCAGTCCCTGTTCACCCGTGCGGATCGGCAGGTGGCGCACTTCCCGCTGGATTTCGGACGTCACGCCCTTGCTTGCGTCGTCGCGTTTGAATACCTGGTCAACTGCGCGCAATACCAGTTCGCTGGAGCGGAAGGAGTGCTCGAGCCGAACCTCGCGATACGTCCCGCCGGCATTGCTGATCAGTGCCTCGTACAAGCCTGCCTGGTGGTCGAATTCCCGGGGATCTGCTCCCTGGAAAGAATAGATCGACTGCTTGCGATCGCCCACGGCGAACATGGTTCTCGTTGCCCCGTCGCGCGCGCCTTCACCGGCGAAAAACTCTTCCGTCAGCGCATTGATGATGTGCCACTGATCACGACTGGTATCTTGTGCTTCGTCTATGAGAATATGATCGAGCCCGCCGTCCAGCTTGTACAGCACCCAGGCAGCGTCTGCATTGTGATGCAGCAGATCGACCGTCTGGTGTATCAGGTCCTCGAAGTCATAGGCTGCAAGGTTCTGTTTCAGGCTGTTGAAGATTTTGAGGATTTCCAGCCCGACAAATACCAGGGCGTTTGTCGCGCGTACGATCAGGCACGCGGTGAGCCTCTCCTGCGCAGCCTGCATCTGGTTCTGGAGCGCGATCAAGGCCAGCATGCACTCGGGGTTTGCGGTGGCAAACTTGCCGGACACCAGTCGAGATTCCGCCTTCGGGGCACCCTTGCCGGTGAGCACGATAGGGCGGGCCAGCGAGAACGCTTCTGTCGGCGCCGCCTCGGCGAGCATTGCCTTGATCAGGGATGCCTGCGCCTGATTGGTCTTGCCTGCGTCCGCTGCCATCAGCCCGGCCGCGCGTTGCAGGCCGGCCCTGTCCAGCCCGTTGGCAAAATTTTGGGAAATGCTGTCCGGCGTTTCTTCGCCTGTAAGGCCAAACATGGCGTTGAGCTGGGCTTTCAGCATTGGAAATGTGGCATTGCTGCCATAGGCCGCCAACAGCTTGCTGGCGTGCTTCTGCAAGTCGTAAAGCAGCCCGGAAAATGCCTGCTCATTGGCAAACGGGGTGATCGTTGCCACCGCGTCGCGGATATCGTCGTCATCGCGCGTCAGCACCTGTGCGCGCGCCAGTGTCATCAGGTCGCGGCTGTCTGTGTCACTCAGAACGTGGAAACCGGGCACCACGCCCGCCTCGATGGGAAATCGCTGCAGCAGGCGTTCGCAGAACGCGTGGATCGTCTGAACCTTGAGCCCGCCGGGTGTCTCTAGGGCACGGGTAAACAGCCTGCGCGCCTCGTCGAGATGGTGAACTTCGATATCGGATTGCGCAACGTCCTCGCGGATCATCGCGGTCAGTTCACCATCGTCCCTGGCAATCCATCCCGACAGTTTGTCAAACAGCCGTTCTGACATTTCAGCGGCTGCCGCGCGCGTATAGGTCAGGCACAGAATGCGTTCAGGCTGCACGCCATTGAGCAGCAGCCGGATGACGCGGCCAACCAGCACATGGGTTTTGCCGGCACCGGCATTGGCCGGTACGAACGCCGAGACTTCAGGCTGCGATGCGAGGTCCTGCTTGTTTCTGGCGGTGTTGAATTCCTCTGTCACGCTCATTCGCCGTCACCGCTGTCTGATCCGCTTTCGCTGCCCTGGCCCCATTCGCGCCAGCGCGACAGGTGGTCATAATCACTCTTGCGATTCCAGGCTTCCTGCCCGGCCTGGGCCGGATAGGCCTGAGTGGCAGCCAGATAGCCGGCAATCAGTGAACGCACGCCGTCAGCCGCGATTTTAATCTCATCTGCAATATCGAGCCTGTCCGACGGGCCGATCAGGGCGCCTGCCGGATCGCCTCCCGACAGCCGGATATACAACAGTTCGCTGACTGTTGCGGCGGGCAGGGTTGCAAAGCCGCCCTGTTGCGCGATCCAGCCTTCCAGGAACAGTTGTGGTTTGTAACCCTTGGTCTTATGCGACTGCAGCGTTGCGCCGCCGGTCTTGTAGTCGACGATGCGAAGCAACCCGGATGTCAGCCGGTCGATGCGATCTGCGCGCGCGGTGAATTTGATGTCTTTGCCATCAATTTCGAAACCATGCTGCCCTTCCAGCTCGGTGAGTTGGGCTTCGACATTCATTCGCAGGGTTGACTCCTGGTCGCAAAACCAGTCGGTCATGCGCTCAACCTGCGGCAACCAGAGTGCCTGCAGCGCGGCATCCGGCGCATACTCGCCGATGAGTTTCGTTGCGATGTCGCGCATGATTGCGCGCGCATTGTCCGGCAAGGCGTCGGGATACTGCTTGGTAAACTGCTCTACCACGGCATGGACAAGCTGGCCGCGCTCGGCAGCACCCGGTTCCCGATCCAGTGGTTGCAGCGGTTTCAGCTGCAGGATCGCATTTGCATAAAGCCAGTAGGGGTCGTGCATCAGCCGCTCGACCCGCGAAACCGAGTAGCGGCGCGGCCGTGCTGCAACAGGCGGCATCGGACGAGGTTGCACTGCTGCCTCCGGTCTGTCGCTGCTCGCCAGCTTTGCATGCCAGTCCAGCCCCAGGGCCCAGCCTGCCCAGTCGGTTGCCTCATCGGGGTGCAGCGCCTCTTTGAGGCCTGCTGCCTGCAGGACGGCCTTGAGCCGCAACAGCCAGCGTGAAGCCACTGCAGGCGTTCCGTTGACCTTGCGTGCCCAGGTCAGCACCACCTGGTCTGCACCGAGACCCTGCACGAAATCGTGTGCCGCGAGGCCCTGCCTGCGCTCCGGCAATTGCAGGCCGACTGCCAGGTGTTGCGGGCGCGACAGCCACGGTCCGGGGTCGGCCTCTCCCGGCCAGGTGCCTTCATTCAGACCACCCAGAATAACCAGGTCCGCCTGCACCAGGCGGGCTTCCAGCAGGCCCAGTATGTGAAGCTTGGGATGCAGTGAATAGCGCCGGCGAACCGGCACGGCGCGCAATGTGTCCGTGATGAAGCTGCAGTACTCTGCATGATGCAGTGCGGGTGCGGTGGCGGCATGGTCGAGCAGTTCGCGCAGGGTTTCGGACAGCGCCGCACCTGCTTCGCCTGTCCACAATCTGTCAGCGACACCGGTTTTCCCGGCGCTCAGCGCCTCGGCAACTGAAATATGGGCGTGCAGCAAATCGGACAGCGGCCGACCGTCACGCGCTTCAGACAGGTCCAGCAATGGTGTCATGACCTGTTCAAGCCATCCAGCCAGCACTGTCAGGGCGTCCCATTGTTCAGGTGTAATGACCTTGACCAGCGGGTGAGCGAACATTTCCTCGGCCAGTTTTCTTGCCTGCTCCATGCGCTTTGCGAGGCCGCGCAGATGGTGACCGCCGGGCAGTTGCCGGAACAGGGCGATCTCCAGTGTTTTTGCCAGGGAACGCATCTCGGTGGCGGCATCCGGCCTGCTGGTCATCAGGCTGTGGCCAAGCAGGGCAACCATGTCATGCGCCCGTGCGGCAGGCCCGCATACATCGCCGATCAGGCGAAAGAAAATACCCTGCTCGGTGCCAGAGAGCGGCTCTCCGGCACTGTCGTCGACATCAATATCCCACCGCGTCAGTTCGGATGTGACCCTGCGCGCCAGTTGCCGGTCCGGTGTGATCAGGGAACAGGCGCGGTTTTCACCATGGGCCTGCCGCATCACCATTGCGATCATCAATGCCTGCTCGCGCATTTCGGGACACACCAGTTCGGTTATGTTCTCGCATGCAAGTGCGAAGTCATCCCTGCAGGTTGCGAGGCCTTTCCACAAATGTGTTGCTTCGCTGGGTCGCATGGTTTCTGACGCCAGCACGGCCCGGGCCTTGCCTGCCGCGGTCACGTGCAGGCCCGGCAGGTCAGCAACGTCGGCGCGCTCAACCCCGATCTTCTCCAGCAGTTCCTTCATGCCGTATTGCGGATGCTGCGGAGTTGCCTCGATCCCTGCCCAGCTCTCGTCATC